>CBIHPB010000408.1:0-3215 GCA_966211485.1 uncultured Bdellovibrio sp. | reverse complement strand
AAGGGCACACCACTTGCTGTTAAGTTCTTGGATCTATTTCAGAAATGCTGAGTTCGATTTTACGCCGGTTTGGTGGCACCGAAACTGGAGAAAGAACGACAATAATGATGACCCTGATCAAAGCTTTTTCAGTCCGTCTGCGCGGTCCTCTCTTCTTTTTGACAGTTTTCCTCAGTTCTTTCAGTGCATTCTCCCAGCAAAAGCTGGTGATGATCGGTGGCGGCCCCAGTCGCCCGGTGAAGGCTCTTCAGCAATTCAGTGATTGGTGCGCCGAGCGTGGTGGTCCGCTTTTGATCGTCACCTGGGCTTCTGACTACCCAAAGGAATCTTTTTTAGATCTTCAAGGCGATTTCAATGGTCTGTTCAAAGGTCAATTTGCGAACTCAGCAACGGCTCCAACGAATCTGACCGAGCAGCTTGTTTTCCTCAATCAACTGGAATCTTCATGTGGCGTCTTTTTTTCTGGCGGCAAGCAAAATAAAATCATGGCTGCATTCGCAGTTCTTGGTGGTGATACGATATTCACCGCCGTTCATAATGCCTACAATAACGGAAAAGTGTTTGGTGGCACCAGCGCCGGCACAGCCATTATGTCGCGAAATATGATCGCCGATAAATTGCAGCTCGACGGCACCGTACCGATGATGAAAGGCCTTGGTTTTCTTCCGTCGCACATCATGGTGGACCAACATTTCACCCAACGCGACCGAATGCTGCGTTTGCTGATCGCTCGTCTGCGCACACAAACACAAGTCGCCATCGGCATCGACGAAGATACGTCCATCATCGTAACGAACAATTCGCAGATGCGCGTCGAAGGAAATCACGCCGTTCACGTTTTCTTGGGCGAGCCAACCGAACCCCGAGAGACGATCTTCAAAGCCGGCGACGTTTGGAATATCTTTAAGCCCCGCCAGTTTTACCCGCGCCCGCTGGATTAATTAAATTTCGGATTGCTTGCAGACCGGCATTTTTAAGATACCGGTCAAGAAGGACTCAATCATCGACGTGGTCCGTGATCCGCGCTAACGTTGAATCATGAAAGCTGCCTACATTGAATCCTACGGAAAAGATCAGATTCTAAAAATCGGCGATTTCCCTCAGCCTGTTCCCGGCCCAAAAGATGTTCTGGTGAAGATTCACGCCGCCAGCGTCAACCCGATCGACTTCAAAGTTCGAAACGGCATGATCCGGGTCATCAGATCCTATCCATTTCCGCTGATACTGGGCCATGATTGCGCAGGCGAAGTCGTTGGCGTCGGAGCGGAGGTTCGAAAATTCAAAGTCGGAGATCGCATCTTTGCACGTCCTGGCAACCGAGGGATCGGCACCTTTTCCGAAATGATTGCGATCGACGAAGGCGAGGTCGCACTGATGCCCCAAAATCTCAGTTACGAGCAAGCAGCAAGCCTTCCGCTTGTCGGACTGACCAGCTGGCAAGCGCTTTACGATGTGGCGCAATTGAAACCAGGACAGAAAATCTTAATTCATGCCGGCTCTGGCGGCATCGGGACTTTTGCCATTCAGCTGGCAAAACATATCGGTGCCGAAGTGTGGACCACGACCAGCGGCCGAAATGTCGAGCTTGTGAAAAGCCTGGGGGCCGACCACGTCATCAACTATCAAGAAGCGGATTTTCAAAACGTCGTCTCAAATCTGGATGTGGTCTACGACACCTTAGGCGGCGAAGCCCTGAAAAAATCCTTCCACGTCGTCAAGCCCGGCGGTTGGATCGTTTCTATTTCCGGCTCGCCCGATTACCAAACCGGCAAAGACCTGCAATTAGGTTTCGCGAAATCACTGCTATTGGGGGCCGTTGGTTTGCCGGTGACTTTGCAAGCCAAGAAAGCCCATGTCAATTACCGATTCATTTTCATGAAACCACTGGGTCATCAGCTCGAACAAATTGCAAAGCTTGTGAACGAAGGAAAAATCCGACCGGTCATCGACAAAGTTTTCTCCCTGGCCGACGCTCAATCCGCCATCGCCTACTCAGAATCCGGCAAAGCCCGCGGCAAGATTGTCATCAAAGTCCAAAACTAGCGAACCGGTTTTAAGAGATGGCGGCTTTCAACATTCAGTCCGCCAGTTGCACCGTCCACAGTGACGGATGTCTTCCATTTCAGATCAATCGATTCCGACAATGATTTATAATAATGGACATCAGTGATTCCTTTGGCCTCTTGCTGAAGCTCGGGGGAAATCTGATCCACGCCAACCTCTTCTATATGACCGGCCTTTGCCTTCAAAGCATCGGAATCAATCTTTTCCCGAGCAATCACCGAACTCTCATTTTGAAAACTGTCAGCAGACTGGGAAAACTTTCCCTCTGAAAGACGAACCCGAACAAGCAACCGGCACCTGGAATCCGAATAAAATCGGCTCAGACTGCGAACCTTATCACCAGAGATCTCAAGCATTCGAACCGAAGATTGGTGGTAAGCAAACGATTCGGAAATACATCCCGACTTATAAACACCATCCGCAATGGAAGGCGAAGCCAGTGCCTGAAAACCCGCAACCAAACCAGCCAAAACCAGCATGCCTTGTTTTTTCATGGATTCACCTCTCTGGATCCCATGTGCACAGAGCATTCCATTCCAGCTCTCCAATAATCGCTTTCACCCAGCATGTGAGGTCAATGGCCATCGTTAAAAGGCCCATTGCCAAGAGTTCGACAGGCGCTTCTAACGCCAGCGAATTTCAGTGACCAAAAGCCGGCCCCTAGACCTCTCATTTGTAGGAGATGAATTATTTATTCGATACAATGGCTTATTGCTTTAATTTTTCCACCGAGGTTCATTTGGTCATGCAACAGCTTGATTCGAATTTTCAAACCTCAGAAACCAATTCGAATCGCCGGCAGTTTTTACGACAGGCCTTTTCCGTCTCTTCGACTTTGATCATCGCAAATATCGGTATTTATGTTGTCGGAGCGGCCTTCAAAAATTTGGATGGGAGTCTTGTTGCCGGCGCAAAGTGTTCACCAGCGACAAAACCCGTCTGTCCCGACAACCCATTTACTCCTCAAATTGAACGGCCATTTTGTTGCCCTGGCCCACCTGATGTTTGGACTTCTTGCCTACCAGTCAACCCATGTTGATGTCGGAACGAACTAAAAACCTTCGGTTTTTAGTTCGTGGTAGGGAGTGAGGGATTCGAACCCCCGGTCCGCCGGTTATGAGCCGGCTGCTTTAACCAACTAAGCTAACTCC
>CBIHPB010000407.1:0-3223 GCA_966211485.1 uncultured Bdellovibrio sp. | reverse complement strand
TAAGTGCTGTCAAAGTCCGAGACAACTGACAAACCACCTGTGTTCGATGCTTCAATTGTGGAAAGAACAATCGCGCTAAACCCTTCAAATCAGCCGCACTTTTTCTGGCCTCGGATGGCGCCGGCATTGCTCTTCCTAAGCCTGACGGAGGCTTGATGCCCTTAAAGCGCCCCACCCGCCTTTTTAGAAACCTTGGTGTCCTGACGTTGTCAGTGTACCTGGTGGCGTTTACAAGCCCCCACAGCGATGACCTGGTGGAACTGAAGGCACTGATGAATGGCCGCAGTGAAGCCAAGTTCCGCGATATCGACAGCAACAAGATCTATCACATCAAATCTGGAAGCCGCGGCATCGTCAAAGAAGTGAAGCACTTTGATCCGAAAGTCCAAGGCAACACCGGCAACTATGGCATCTGCGTGCAGTTCCAAAATGTTGAAGGCGCGGGCAACGATCAAAAATGTGTCTGGGTTTATTACCGTCCCGATGATCCCAATATGATTTTGCATTCGGTTGGCAAAGACACCGAAAAGCAAAAAGAGATTCTCGCCAATTGGGCCAAAGAAGGAACCAAAGGAGCATTGGTCAGCCTGAAGCCGACAGATGCTTCAAAAGCTCAGGCTGCGACCACCACACGTCCTGTCTCGGGTGTCGGTCAGCGCACAACTGCTAGCGAAATTGAAATCGTTCTGAAAACAACACCAAGCCGCCCTGCTGCAGCTGCAGACGCCTCCCCTATTGCTTCAGCTCCTCGCGTGGCCAGTGCCAGCAGCACGATTTTGCCACGCTTGTCACAAGCTGGTGGAGTCGACGCCGACACCGCGAACGTGATTGCTCGAAATACAATTGAGTCGATGGTCAATATGAACTCGAATGCAGGCCAGGCGATGAATCCAAATACCTCTTGTTTGCAGTGTGACCGCATGCGCCTTCAAGCTGTCAATAAGTGCGATGATCACAAAGCTCCGGATGCCTATATGCAGTCGGTGCTGAAGGGCATGTTAAATGATCCGGCCTACTCGGCTTTCTATGGAAGCCCACAGAAAGAGATCATCAACACGGCTTGTATTCAGCGAAACATGATGAACTTCAGCACAAGCCCTTCCTTCTACAGACAGTGCTCGCCAGGCCAAGTTTCGGGCGGAAAGCATGTCCCACGCGCTTGTATTTCGGAAGACTATTTGAATATCACTTCGAAAGCTTTCAACTTGGTTGCCGATTGCATGGGCGACTATGTCGTTGGTGGATTTGATGACAATGACGACAGCAATAACAACACGGGTTCGGCCGCGATGAATGCCATCCAAGCCCGCTTGCTGCAGAAAAAACAGCAAGCCGCCCTCAGCGTCTTTGCTTTCATGGCACAGGAATCTGGAATGCACGCCAACGCCCAAAGCGCGACCGGCGCCGGTGGACCGGGTCAGATGACCGGCCCTGCGATCGAAGCCGTGAATGAAGACCTGCGAAATATTCGCAATCATCTGGAGATGAAAAACAATCCAAAGTGTTCGCAAGTTTTGAACAACGCCTTGAAGCGTCCGCTGTCGATGACAGGTGCGGCCTGTGACCGTAAAAATCCTGAGAATGTGATCAAGTCCATGGCCTATGCATTCGGATACCAAGCAGTTGTTCGCCGCTATTTCGAGGCCACTGTTTTCGGACACTTCAAAAATCAGCGCAAAGGCAATGGCGCCTTGTTTGACAATGTCCTGGATGAAAATCTTCCACCGGCCGAGCGCGACCGCATGATGATGGAAATTTCAGCGTGGGCCCACAACACCGGACCTGGCGGCTTGAAACGTCCTATGGTCGCCCTTTTAACCCGGTACAAAGCCAACCGACAAAAGCTTCGCACGGCCGAAGATATCGACGAGTTCCTGAGAAAAATGGCGCCACTTGTTGGCGACGCGAATCCAGCTCGTCGACGTGAAACCAGCAATTACTATCGCAATATTCAGGAAAAGATGAAATCCATTGCACCTGGCGGGAGGAACTCATGTCTCGCAAACTAATCCTCCTGGCCATCTGCCTGATGATGTTGCTGTCCAGCCTGACCAGTCTGATGGCTCGCGCCGACGGTGGCAGCCGGATCGAACCGGTGATTGTTTCGGACGATATCGCATTGACCGCTTTGCGGGCTGAGACATTGGAAGGCCTGCGAGCCCTTTTGGATCCAAATCTTTCACAGAAAGAGCGTGTGGATCGCGTCAGCGAACTGGCCAAAAAAGCGAATGAGCAAATGGATCGACTGATCACCAACAAGCAAGTCAACGGCGATGACTATTTGAACGCGGCTTCCGTTTATTCTCAAACTTACAATCTGGTTTCAGGCGCCGTCGTACTGGCTGGAATGCAGGCCAATCAGCAAGGCCAGATTGGTTACAAAGACTGCAGTCAAACCAAAGGTGTTCTGCGCGGAAATTACGTCTTCAATCCGCCACCGAACAACAAGCCGACGGACACTGACAATCTACTGGAATCTATCCGTCGTCTGATGTGCGCGGAAAAGAAATAGTTTCAACTGCCTACCGGCTCCAGGCAAAAAGGTCAAAATTCATCTGATAGACATCTTCCGAAGGTGCGGCCCTCACCGTCTCTTCGATCGTCGAGAGGAATCTTAAAAACTCTTGCTGAATTTTCTCGCGGGTCTCGGGGTCCGCTGTAAAAGTGACCGCAAAATTGTAGCGGCTGTCTTCGGCCAGGCCCTGCTGATGCTGAAGCGACCGGTGCTGCATCAGTAGCTGCTGCGGGCGGCACAGGGGCGAGCTTTTGCTGAGGTGAATGGATTTTTTGGTTTTTTGGTAGCCCTTGTTTGATTTCTTTAAAAATCCCAGGCTCTCTAATTCCTGCACCAGTGCGTGGAGCTTGGCCGGATTGATTCTGAGGCTTCGAGCAATGAGATCATGATCGTTGGCGAATTCTTCAACTCCGAAAAATGCGTGCACCAATTGAAGCTCGGGTTCGAGATAGAACCTGGCAGCTTCTCGCTCGCCAATATCCGTGGTGGAAGCTTTCAGATGACTTTCTGTCTTCAGCTTCTGCTTTTTCATCTCGGCCAGTTTCTGCCTGAGGGCCTCTTTCCTTTTTTCATGCGAGCTGCGCTCGAGTTCGAGCAAAGTCTGCCCATATTGAAATTCTTCTGCACCCAAGGCAAAGACCTGCGCCACCGAAAAGAACTGGTCCGCATTGAGGTGAGCACGTTCTTTCAGCACGTTGGTGAGGTAGG
>CBIHPB010000406.1:0-3229 GCA_966211485.1 uncultured Bdellovibrio sp. | reverse complement strand
GCTCAGCGATCAAGAGCAAAGTCGTCAGTACGAGGCCGCTTATCGCGAAGAATATGTCCGGCAATTTATCGAAAACGCCCGTCGTGCCGGTTATGATGTTGTCTTAAATGATGATCTGGTGGTTGTCAGTGTCCGACCGATTCGCACACCGACCAGCAGTGACCTAGGCCCGCAGGCGAAGTGATTTCAGCTGAAAATACTGCGCAAGTAATCCCGTATCGGCAAAACTAAAATAGCTGTCTTTGGCTAGGATCAAATGGTCTTTCATCGGAATTTCGACAAGCGCGGAAAGCATGACAAATTTTTTTGTGACTTGAACATCGTCTTTGGATGGTCGCGGATCATTGCTCGGATGACTGTGGGCCATGATGAAGCCGGATGAATTGGCGGTAGCTAAAAATCGGATCAGATCGCGGGGGTGCACCAAACAGTGATCAACCGTGCCACGAAAAAGCAGTTTTTTATCGAGAATCTCGAGATTCGAGTTCAGGGCTAAAACCCAGAATTCTTCAACCTCAAGGTCTATGTTTTGTTTCAGAATTTTGTACGCTTTTTGACTGGAGTTGATTCGCATGATTTGGATCTGGCAAGCAAATTACAAAGGTTCGGCAGTCCTGTGTATTTCCGTCTACAGATCCGGCGTCCGGGTGTGGCTGTCCGGACACCGAATCATTTCTTGCTCTCGCACGGACAGCGAGTAAAATGGGGATCACTCTTTGGAGGTTTCATGAAATTTTATTCTGTTATTTCAATGGCATTTATTTCTTTGGCCTTGGCTTTGACAGCCTGCGGTCCAAAGGCTTTCGTCAAAGGACAATACGACGATCCAGAAAAAGAAAATCTGATGGACGATCAGTGGTCCGAAACTGATATGCAAAAAACTGTCGAATCGATGGTGGCCAGCATGGTTTCTCACCCAGCGATCGCGGCGGCTCGCACGCCTCCTTTGATTATGGTCACTCAGCTGCAAAATAAAACTTCCGAGCATATCGACACTCAAAGCGTGATGGACATGGTTCGCGTTGACCTGACCAAAACTGGCAAAGTGGCTTTCGTAGATAAAGAAGCTCGTGGTGATGTCGCTGACGAATACAACTACCAGAACTCTGGAATGGTCAGTGGCGAAACAAAAAAGGGACCTGGCGGTCAAATGGGCGCTGACTACATCGTCAACGGACGTTTGGATTCAATTGTGAAAGAAGTCGGCAAAGACAAGACGGTTTATTACAAAATCACATTGAATTTGACGAACCTCAAAACCAATGTGATCGCTTGGACTGATCAAAAACAACTTCGCAAAGCTTTCAAAAAGAAGACGATTGGTCTTTAATCAGGTTTTCTAGCAAAGGAGCAGAATGAAATTTTTGAATTTCAAAAAGATTTTCATTCTGCTCGGGCTGTTCTTCCTGATCTTTTGCACAGCCTGCGCCAGTTATCAGACCCAAACCACAGGTCCGCGCAATCTTCTGAAAAACGGCCAAATCGCCGAAGCTCTCGAACAATTCAAAATCCTTGCTGAAAAAGATGATCGCGATCAATTGGTTCACATGATGGACTATGCGATGGCGTTGCAGATTGCAGGTCATTACAAAGAATCCGCCCAAGCCTTTATCAAGGCAGATAAGCTGGTCGATCTCAATGACTATCATTCGGCAACAAATATTGTCGGCGCCACCTTGGGTGGCGAAGAGATGGTTCAGTACAAAGGCGAATCCTACGAAAAATTTCTGATCAACACGATGAACGCCATCAATTATCTGATGCTGGGTGAATACGACGATGCTTTGGTCGAAGCCCGCCGGATCAACGAAAAGATCAGCAAAATGAAAATGGATGGCCGCGAACCCTACGAGCAGTCTCCATTTGCACGCTACCTGTCCGGAATTTTGTGGGAAGCACAGAAAAAATATGACGATGCCTACATCGAATACGAAGGCGCGTACAAGCTGGACGCCGGCAATCCTTTCCTGCCAGGGGATTTGATTCGCTCTTCAAAACTGGCCAGACGGGCCGACATGAACAAGAAATGGAAATCCGAATTTTCAACCACGGCCGACAACCCCGCCTGGTACGACAAAAGCAAAGGCGAGCTGATCGTGATTTTCCAGCAGGGATGGGGACCTGAAAAGCAGGCTCGGCAGCAGTATCGATTCCCTGAACTGCACCATGTGTTTTCGCAAACTCAGCAAGCAAAGGTCATCGTCGACGGAAAATCCGAGGCCACTCAGCAGGTTTACAATGTTGAAGGTGTCGCGGTTGCAACCTTGGAAAAAGACTTCGGAGCCTTGGTCGCAAGACGGGTCGGCGGTATTGCAGCAAAGGCCGTTGTTGCCGATCAAGTCCGTCAGAAGAACGAACTTTTGGGGAGTTTAACTTGGATTGCGATGAACATCGCGGACCGTGCAGATCTTCGTCATTGGTCAACGTTGCCGCAGACAATTCAGATGGTGCGAATTCCAATCAGCCCAGGATCCCACAAAATAGTCCTGCAAGGACAGGACTATTCCGGAATCCCAACGGCTGAATTCTTGGAGACCGAAGTCACGGTTAAAGCGGGCCAGAAAACTTTCGTTAACTGGCGCGCCTTAAAATAACTTACTCGTAGATTTCGCAAGCTTGGAACATCTTGTGAATTCCCATATTGAATCCGCTGCTGGAGCGCCAGAGAACGAGATATCCTTTGGCCATTTCGCTGTGCAAATTACACTTCGAACAGAGAAAAGTCAGAAAAATTACGGCGTCCTTAAAAGAATGAAAGACCGCACCAGAAGCGCAAAGAAAATCTCAATGCACCGAAGCACTAAAAGGAATCAGGTACCTTAGAAAATAAAAAACCCAGGCTCATCACCCGGGTTTTCTATTTTGCCAAAGGCAAATAGCATTACATTATAACTGATTTTTTAAAATTAGTTATTGAAGTTGCTTGAAGTTGGAAGAGTCGGAGTTGACTCGTCCTGAGCGCCTGGAAGGATAGTTGCTTTTTCAGCAGCTACTTTCGCAGTTGAATCAGCAGCGACACGAGCCGCAGCAGAAGCAACGCGAGCTTCCAAGTTTTGTTTCAAGTCTTCATTTGAAGCGCGCTCAGCTTGAGCAGCCAAAGCTGCAGCTTGTTTGAGCATGTAGTCCTGAGGAAATGCACCCAACTTAGCCAGGTAGTTTGAAATGCTACCGTTACCGTTTTGGATGATTTCGCGCAGTGTGAAAAGTGGAGCGTATTGTGACGCTTTCT
>CBIHPB010000405.1:0-3251 GCA_966211485.1 uncultured Bdellovibrio sp. | reverse complement strand
AAACAGCGCGCACTGTCGAAGGGTTTTCACGCCTATTTGACCAAGCCGATTGATCGCCGGGCCTTCTTGCTCACTCTTTCCGAGCTTCAAACCGCGACTCGCGCATCCCAAGCGGGTTCCGCGGCACCCGAAATGACTGTGTAGTGCTGAAAGTTTCAGCAAATCTGCTGTGAGATGCAGCGAAAAGTTGAAGATTCATTGATAGAGTTCTTAAATCCTCTGCTAACGCAGTGTCTGACGAGAAAATAGGCAAACGATCCATTTTCATTCCGTTTTCAAAAACGCGTTGATTAATCAGCTATTTGGGTTTTTAAATAGTGCAAACGGCGTCCTTTAGAGGACTTTAACATTTGAATTTACTCGTTAACTTTAACTTGCGCGGATAGCCTAAAGTAATCGTCATGCCCCACGGATCTAAACAAAGATCGACTCTGTCGTTTGCGCTCTGTGTGTTTGCATTGGCCGCGGCTTTTGCTCTCACCGGATGCGATCAATTTCACAAACTGGGTTGGGGATACAACAAGGGCTATGCCCCTGAACAACCAATCCCATTCGACCACTCGCTGCACGTTGGAACCAATAAAATCCAATGTCAGTACTGCCACAATCAGGTCGAGCGCTCGAGACATTCGAACATTCCAGCTCTCAGCACGTGCATGAACTGTCATTTGACTGTGAAAACGGACAGCCCACACATCCAAAAACTGCGCGAGGCTTTCAATGCCGGCCAGTCGATCGAGTGGGTTCGCGTTCACAATCTTCCGGATCACGTTCAGTTCAATCACTCGGCGCACTTGGCCCGTGGTGTGAACTGCCAGACCTGTCACGGTCCGGTCGAGACCATGGCTCGCATCGAACAATTTTCAACTTTGGATATGGGTTGGTGTGTGAACTGTCACCGACAGCCTGAGAACAAAGCTCCTCTCAACTGTTCAACTTGTCACAACTAAGAGAAGGTTTGAAGAATATGTCTGAAACTCATTCTCACGAACACAATCACAACCACCACGATCACGCAGCTGTAGAGTCAAAGCGTGACAGCCGTTACTGGCTTTCGCTCGAGCAATGGTCGCAGGATCCTGAATTCCAGAAAATCGCGGAAAAAGAATTCCTGACCTCTCCTCTGCAAAGCGAAGACGGACAAGATGGCTTTGCCCGCCGTGAATTCCTGAAACTGATGGGAGCATCGATTGCGATGGCTTCAGCTGCCGGTTGCATCCGCCGCCCAGTTCAGAAAATCGTTCCTTACAACAAGCAACCGGAAGAGGTGACTTTCACCGTTCCGAATTACTACACCTCGACTTTCTTCGACGGCAGCGAAGCGATCGGCCTTTTGGTCAAATCACGGGATGGCCGCCCTTTGAAAATCGAAGGAAATCCAAACACCTCGAATAAGGGCGCGACCAACGTTCGTGCACAAGCTCACATTTTGTCACTGTACGATCCTGAGCGTGTGCAAGGACCTCAGCGCAATCTTTTGAACAAAGGCAAAACCAATCGCGATACCATCTCAGCTAAATGGGAAGAGATCGACGATGCCGTTGTGAAACAACTGGCGAAAGGTGGCGTTGCCGTTCTGACGGGTGCCTTGAACTCGCCATCGACTCGTGCGGTGGTGGGCGATTTCTGTCAAGCTTTCGGTGCGAAACACTATGTTTGGGAGCCACTGGCGCACGAAGAAATTCGTGAAGGCCGCAAAGCTTCTTACGGCGATGACTCGGTTCCTTTCTACCGCTTCGACCAAGCCAAAGTGATCGTTTCAATCGATGCCGACTTCCTGGGAACTTGGCTGATGCCAACGACCTTCACTCGCCAGTTCTCTTCTGGACGCAAAGACATCCAGAACATGAATAAGCTGGTGGTCTTTGATTCGAATTACTCTCTGACTGGTGCGAACGCCGATGTTCGCGTCCGAATTAAGCCTTCTCAGCAAATCACGGCTGTGATGGGTCTTGCTCATGCGGTTGCTCAGAAGATGGGTGCCATGAAGCCAGCTTTAGAGCCGTTTGCAAATGCGGCAGCCGAGCTGAAAATGGATCCAGCGCTGATGGCGAAATTGGCGGAAGACTTGGTTGCGAACAAGGGAAAATCTCTGGTTGTGGCCGGTGGCCTTCCGACTTTGACTTCGCAAGCGCGTGAACTGCAAATCGCTGTGAACTTCTTGAATTCAATGCTTGGAAACGAAGGCGCGACAATCGAAGCTGGAATTCCAGGTTTGACTGGTTCGTACCAAGATATGGCGGAACTCACCGACAGCCTGAACAAGGGCAACGTGAAGACTGTCATCATCCATGGTTGCAACCCAATCTATGCATTGGCTGAAGGTGCGGGATTTAAAGAGGCTTTGAAAAAGGCTTCTCTGGTTGTTTACACCGGCGATCGCAACGACGAGACCGGCCGCCAAGCGGACTACATTGTGCCTGATCACCATGCTTTGGAATCATGGGGCGATAATGAAATCGGCCGTGGACTTTACAGCGTTCACCAGCCGACCATGCGTCCAATGTATGACACTCGCTCGTTCCAACTGAGCTTGATGAGCTGGGCGTTCTCGGCCAATAAAGGTCCAAAGCGTCTGATTACCTACGAAACTTTCTATGACTATCTCCGCTCTGTTTGGAAAGAGGAGATCTTCCCGAAATCAGGGAAAGGCCAATCCTTTGATGATTTCTGGGACACAGCTTTGCAACAAGGTGTGGTCGGAACTTTGGCTGCGGGATCGGCGAAAACTTTCAAAGCGGATGCTTTGTCATCTGTGAAACCAGTGAAGAGCGAAGGTTTTGAATTGGTTCTGTATCCAACCGTTCAGTTGGGTGATGGAAGTTTAGCCAACATTTCTTGGCTGCAGGAATTGCCAGATCCAGTGACCAAGATCTGCTGGGACAACTATGTCTCGATGTCGATCGCAACCGCTGACAAATTGAAAGCCAAAGAAGGCTCGATGATGGAGCTGAAAGTGAACGGCAAGACCGTGCAGCTGCCAGCTCACATCCAGCCAGGTTTGCATGACGACGTTCTGTCGGTTCCAGTTGGATACGGCCGCACAGCTGCTGGTAAAGTGGCGAACGGCGTGGGTCTGAACGCTTACGAACTGGTGGCCTTTGAAAAAGGCCAGCCCGTGTTCTCGGGTGCGAAAGTTGAAATCAGCAACACGGGTCATAAATATGACCTCGCAAATCCTCAAGGTCACCACTCGATGGAAGGTCGTCAGATCGTCGTCGAAGCCACTTTGAGCGAGTACATGAAAGACA
>CBIHPB010000404.1:0-3289 GCA_966211485.1 uncultured Bdellovibrio sp. | reverse complement strand
ATTTGGTTTCCAGCCCGGCGAAACCCAAGAATTCGCAGACTTCCATCAATTGCTCAGGCGTGAAGTCTTTAGGGCCCGAGAGGACCTGCGAAACCAGTGTAGGATGCACGCCCAGATGCTCGGAAAGTTGCCTTGAAATCCCCCGCTGGATCTTTCGGCGCTCGCGAATCAGGGTGTTTAACACAAGTTTATAGTCGTTTTCTTCGAACAGATTCATACCTGTCTTTTCGGCTACTTAGGGTGTTTTATTTAGCTATAGGTCTATAAATAAGTAGAACATTGACTAAATATGTATCGCAATGACACGGTGAATCAATTACATTCACTGACGTAGTAACAAGACTGAATTGCAAAGTGAATGATGCCATCGAAAGAAGAGCAAGACTTTCGGTGGTGGTTCCGACACTCCTCCGCGGTTCGGGCATATGGATTGCGCCCGAACCGTCTCCTTTTTTCTCCAAAAAAATAAAAGATCACTGATGGATCGACGAGGGCCCAAGAAGGGCCGTCCGCTTTTTTTCGCCGGCGGTGGCCCGGGCTTGGGTCGAGAGTAAGCCCTGCCAAGCCGCGGATTCTTGCCTCTTTAGGCCGATGCGATAGCCTCTTGTTGTTGGAGGAAATTCGCTGTGTTTAAAAAAATCCTGTTGGCTTCGTTTGCGTTGATGTTGTTGAACACCTCACCTGTTTTGGCCAAGGGCAAAGCTCGCGCTTTTAGCTATTTCGATGATGGCGGCAAACACAATCAAGCCGAGTGCGATCCGGAAAAGAAAGCTCCACGTAAAATGAAATCACAGAAAAAACTTTTGAAATTCTCGGGCTATTTGGGTTCGGAACTTTTGGAGAAGGCTTCTGAAAATCCGGATGGCGTGGAAGCCTGGAAACACTATTTCAATAATTCTGGCAGCTGCCTGCAAAGCCTGAAGAGCCAAACCAAGCTCTAAGCCACTTACAAAATGCGAAGCAAAATACGAGGGCGGCGTCAGCTGGAGGAGAGAATCAGCCAACACCGCCCGTTTTCATTTTAAAATCAACAACTCCATATTAAGCACAAACTTTTAAGGACAAGTAGCCGGATCATCGACAGGAACCGGTTGAACCGGAACATCCGTTGTTGTCACCGGAACCAAGCTTGCCAAAAGACCCGCCGTCGTCGCTCCGTTTTTATTCAAGATCGAAGCACTGTTCTGAGAACTACTGCCGGTCGCATAGCCGCGATAGGGAATCGATGGATTTGAAAAACGTGCGATTCGAGTCACCGTTCCGTAGGCCATGATTGTACGGAAAGAGCCACTGCTGTTCACGTAACCGTCCGAGTGCTGCAAACCCACATTGTGCCCCAGCTCATGCGTGAAAGAAAAATTCTTAAACGCTGACAGTTTTGTGATCGAGAATGCGGTCGAAGCCGTCGACTTGATGTATCCAATTCCGGCTGTGCTGCTGCCAGAGTAGACCGCGACCAAAGAAACCTGATCGGCACCCAGGCGTGCACGTTCGGCGTGGACTTCATTCCAGCGGCTGTCAGTCTTGCTGCTGAGAGCAGAAAGATCCGACGACCAGTTGCCAGTTTCATTTTGCGCAACAGCCATCACGCCGACCAAGCGAACCTGCAGATTGACACCGCTATCGATAAACGCTTTGTTGGTGTCAGCAATCCCCGTTTGTATTTGCGCGCGGATCGCCGCATCTCCACCGGCCGCTGTTCGGGCAGAAGGCGTATAGGCCACCAGCATATCGATCACTGGCGTTGAAGCCATGGCGATGTTTTCATCATCAGCAGCAGCTGTCAGATCTTCTGCCTCCAATGAAGCGGCACCTGAATCGACTGTCAGGCAGGAATTTTCATCATCATCGATATCAGCTGTCAGCTCTTCGACGCTGTGAATGCCATTGGCTTTGTATGAGATCGCATAGCGATTGCCACGTCCAGTGTTGATGTTGCCAATCAGCACTTGGCCTTGAATGGCAAGCGACACAGAACTAAAGGCTTCGTCTTGAATTCGTCCGGTCAAAACCAAATTCGAATCCGAATATTTTTCGATTCGTTCAACAATAACAGGAATATTGAGGCCCGAGAAAAGATCCAGACGAATTTTTCCTTTTCCGGCCAGCAGCGCTTCTCTGAGAGCACCGATATTCACTTTCACCGAGCGGGAACGAAGAGAGTTGCCACCCATCTCTGTGCTGACATCAGACGAATAATTGGCATCTGAGAAGTAAAACGGCTCGTTCAAGTCGGCCGCACACTGATTTTGATTGGGATTCGCGACGGAGGGAGCTTCACCGCCACCGGAGCCACCGCCGCTTTGATTGCAGGCTTGGAGCAGCAGAGAGAAAATAAGAACAGGGGTGACCTTCAAGAGCTTGGTCATGCAGAGACTCCTTTGTTAACGTTTCTTTTTTCGAATTTCGGTTTTCTTAGATTGCCACAGAATGGCCTGTGGTGCGGCTTTCCGGACTTCTTTGTAAGAAACTGTAATTTCAAACAGGACCTTTGACTGAAATTCCAAAATCGCGGGACAAAAAAATGGACTCACCTATCTTGGGCGTTTAATTTGAATTCCTAAAAAAAGAAAAGGATGAAAAAGACCACCTGATCGCGAATCGCGATTCTTGTCTATTTGTTGAACTAAAGAAGGAGGTCCAATGATCAATATTCTGATGCTTGAGAGCGGCACTGAGAATGCCAACATCGTCGAGAGCAGCTTCCGAAGATCCAAATACAGCGTCACCCGCATGCACATTGATGATGCCAGTATCGAGCAATTTAAAAATCCGCTCTTTCATCTGATTATTGTCGATATCGATTTGAAAATGAAATCCAGCCAGGATCTCATTTCCCAGCTTCACCACTTTGAAGGTATGGCGCCGGTTCTGTTTTTATGTCCACAGACAGCGATTGATTCGATTGCACCCTATTTGCTGGCCAATGAATTTGATTTCTTGCTGAAGCCTTTGTCTGTTTTGGAGTTGAAAGCTCGTGCGAAGACTTTGCTGAAACGAAATTTGGATATTTTCCAGAAATTTCAGTTGCGCTCGTCGGGCGTGATTCTGGATCTGACCTCGCGTAAAGCTTACCGGGGTGAAACGCAGATCACTTTGCAGACCAACGAATTTGAACTGCTGGCGTTTTTGATGAGAAATGCCGGACGCGTGATTTCCAAATCAGAAATCCTGGAAAAGGTGTGGAACTACAGTTTTGATCCGCAAACCAATATCGTCGACGTTTTGGTTTCACGACTGCGCTCGAAAATTGACCGGCAGTTTTCAAACAAGGTGATTCAAACCGTTC
>CBIHPB010000403.1:0-3291 GCA_966211485.1 uncultured Bdellovibrio sp. | reverse complement strand
CTGATCCACGAGAAAGACAGATTTTCCTTCGTCGGCTTTTAGCTGAAGGCAAAAGCTCGACTCAGGAAGAATTGGCTGATGAGCTTCGCAAGCACCAGTTCGATATCACTCAAAGCACGATTTCACGCGATCTTCGAAAGATCGGCGCCATCAAGACCATCGATCCAACTGGCAAGACTGTCTACAAGCTCTCCAACGAACCCGCGATGCCGCCGGTTCTGGGATCTTCCAGCTTCAAGCATCACTTGATTGATATTCAACATAACGGATCGATGATAGTGATCCACACGACTGCAGGATCGGCAAGCCTGATTGCCGCTCATTTTGATCGAATCAAAATTGGCGGAATTCTGGGAACGATTGCAGGTGATGACACTATTTTTGTCGCCCCGGCTTCGTCCCAGCAGATCGATTCTGTTATCAACCGTATCAACGAATCGATTTAATCGAAATTCAAACGACGCCCAAACGAGACCTTTGTCAGCGAAGGCAAAAGCTATCGCTTGCCTGCTCGTGTTTTTTGCAATTAAGCTTTCCATATGGCGAAGAAAGCAGCTCCCAAAAAAGAATCTCTTTCTATCAAGACATCGACGAAGCCAGCTCAGCGACGAAAATTCACACGTTTTGCTCCGGACCCAGGTGCCATCGCACTGATCTGCACGGATGGGAACGGAAAAAAAATAACTCCCCCACTTCCGTGTCTGATTGTCGAAGAAGCTTATGGCGGAGTCGGCTTAGTGGCGATGGCTCATCCGATGATTCGCAAAAATGCAGTGCTGGAATTTCAAGTCGGCAAGCTTCCCAAAATGAAAGGCGAAGTTCGCTGGGTACGACTGCTTGAAAATAAGATTGCCTATTTTGGCGTCAATTATCTCGAGTAATCTTCTAAACAAAAATAGGCGACAGCCTCATCTGTAGCGATTTTCCCCGCTTTCGTTAAGATCATCCTAAACATCGGTGAAATGATGCTTCAGCTAGATCAATTCCGTCGACTCTCGGCGGTCACGGACGTAGCGTTTCTGCCGTGCAAACACAACAAGACATAGCAACCGAAACAAAATCTCTGCTGCGTGAATGGAGACAAGAGCGTGCATCTCGAGTCATCTACGCCATGGGACGTATCGGTTTTGCCTTGGTGTTTATCACATCCATTGTTGACGTCTATTTCCACACCCCACCTGTTGTGATCTTTGGCGACTTAGTTCTTTTTACCGGTTTTTTTATTTCGATTTATTTTTCCAACCCCAAGCATCGCAATCATCTGGTGTCTTGGTCCTCGCTGTATGCGGCCGTGTGGATCGGATGCATGACAAGCCTGGCGACAACTGGCGGATTGGATAGCCCTTTTAACGGCAGCTACTGGGCCTTGCTTTTCCTGACAGGACTTTTAATTCAAGTTCAATTCCGGCCTGTCGTCGTCACCGCTTTTATCGTCGCCAATATCGGGGCCTGGATCCTACTTGAAAAATTATTTCCTCGCTCGTTTGGAAGTCAGCCGCCACTGATGTTTTCGCTTTTGATCAACTGCGTGGTCTTTGCGGCTTTGTTTTTCTTTGTCTCTGAATTTATGAAAACCGAAAAACAGCTGGGACAAGAGCTTTTAAGAAGATACCGCGAGATCAACCGCACCCGCGAAGATCTCAGCCGCAACGAAGAAGCCAACGCCGCCAAAAGTACTTTCTTAGCCAATATCAGCCACGAACTGAGAACTCCGCTGGGCGCAATCCTTGGATATGCCGAGCTGATGCAAGCGCAAGATATCGACTGGGCTCAAAAAGAAAAGTTCGCCGAAACCATTCATCGCAACGGACTTCAGCTGTCTCGCCTGGTCGATGACCTTTTGGATCTCTCAAAAATCGAAGCCGGCAAGATTGAGCTAGAGCCGGTTGAATTTAAATTAAAGCCCGCTTTAACCGAAGTGATCGATCTATTCCAGGTCACAGCCCAGCGAAAGAACATCGCCATCGAAGCAACCTTTCAAGACCCACTTCCCGAGACTTTGATTTCAGATCCTCTGCGCTTTAAACAGGTCCTGCGAAATATCCTGGGCAATGCCATCAAGTTCACAGAGAAAGGTCACGTTCGCATTGTCACCTCTCTCGTACTAGCAGGTGCTGCTAAATCTGTTTTACAAATTGAAATCGAAGACACCGGCTGCGGACTTTCCGCCGAAGAGCAGAAGCGAATTTTCAAATCCTTCACGCAAGGCGACGCCTCGGTTACACGCCGGTTTGGCGGCACAGGCCTGGGCCTGAGCCTGTCAAAAAATCTTTCGCATATTTTAGGTGGAAGCCTTTTCCTAGCTTGGAGCCAGAAAGACGTCGGAAGCTGCTTTGTGTTTCAATTGCCACTTCCGGAAGTTCAGCCTCAACCGGCAAAGCCGACTGAAAACACTCGCCATTTTTTCACTGACGTCTAATCCTGATTCGGATCCGAATAGAGCAAAGTCTCCGCGTTGGTTCTCGGGAATTCACTGACAAGGGGTTGGTGGGCTATCATGATTTTCGAGTTCATGGGGGATCTCTTTCCATCCTTGGCGCTCTTTTCCGGAAAACCAATGTGGGATGGGAATCAAATTTTTGAAACAAAAAAGTGAGTTACTTCCAAATGGCAGTAAAGCAAAGATGAAATCCGCGAAAGCTCTGCTTCCCACTCCTAATCATAAGGACATGGTGGCTAAGGACGGCAAGAGTGCCACATGAAAGGCACAGCATCACAGCCGCAAAAGGCCCCACGCGTGAGGCCTTCAAAAATACTCTCTTAAGAATTACGAACGACTTCGACTTGCGCGCCGGCTGGAACTTTGACTGGATCGACTTCCATAAAGTTCAGATCCGTGTGGAAGGTTTCTTTCACATTCCACAAACCCAAAGCGGCCAATCCAAAACAGATTGAGCCTGTGATAAATGCTGCTTGCGGAGTCGCCATTGTGGACTTCAAGCTCGTAAAGCCCAAGGTCACAAACACAGCCGAGCCACGAACAAAGTTCGGGATGGTGGTGGCAACGGTCGCACGCATATTGGTTCCGAATTGCTCGGCCGCCATCGTGACAAGTACGGCCCAGTAACCGACAGCCAATCCAATAATAAAGCAAATTCCGTAGATCGTCGTGTTCGTCAGACCTTCGGACAAAGTATAGGTTGCCATCGCAGCTGCTGCCACAGCCAAACATGCACCCACAGCTTTTTTACGGCTTTGTAGATACTGAGAGATAATTCCCGAGAACAAATCGCCCAAAGTGATTCCGATAGATCCCAGCAAGATTGCGTTTCCAGCTGTCACAGGACCCAC
>CBIHPB010000402.1:0-3301 GCA_966211485.1 uncultured Bdellovibrio sp. | reverse complement strand
GGGCGTCGGCGGCGAGCTCTCGCCAGCGGCGATCATGCACGCCAACTGAAAGGATGAAGATGAGGACGAAGACGAGGTCTGACTCCTCGTCTTCGGTTCATCGGCTTTTCCATTCGTAAGTCCTGTGCCCACGAATTGCATTGGAACTCCGGTATTACATATACCAAGGATGGAAAATGGAATTCGGCAAAGTTCAATACTTCGAACGCGTGGAAACGAAAACTCACCGCGACTTTATTCAAGCTCATAACAACTGCGTTTTGTGTGCGAGTGTTCTTGAACTGCGACATGTTCGATCTGAAGAGACGATCGAGATCAAAGAAGAGGCTTACTGCCCTCAATGCGACATGCGAACTCGCGCCAAAAATTACACCTTAAACTAAAATCAGCGTCAGCTTTCCGTCACTTATTTTTTGTCAGACCGTCAATTTTTCTGACGTCAGAAAAAAATCCGCCAAAAGCATGCACATCCGAAAGTCCTGAAAAAGACTGCTTCAATCCAAGGGGCAGTTCGGTCATTTTCTCAATCCAGCCATTGGCGATCACGCGGCTGACTTCCAACTGTTCGCCAAATTTAATGACCTTTTCATCCGGCCCAAAAATCTGCGCCAGCATTCCGTAGTAAGAGGTGTTGGTCCAGCGAACCATCTCGTGCACATATTTGACCGGCGAAATCAAAACCACAGGCGCCATCAAACAATCCTGCTGCAGTGTCGAGCAATGGCTAAGATCCTGCACGACCAAAGGACCGTTGCCTTCCATGCCATACAAAGCTTTGCCATTTTCGGTTTTGAGTTTCGCTTTGATCGCCTGCAATCTTTCCTGCGCCGCTGGCGGCATCTCTGGAAATCGTGTTTCTTCCAGGCGTCCCAGAAATTCTTTTTGAAAAATTGGGAGCTGGGCTTCGGTCACCAAGATATTTGAAATATTCCAGTGCAACTGGCCCATTCCGGTGAAACAACTGTGAACCAGTCTTTCGGCCACATCGGCCACATTGACGTCGTTCAGAACCAGGGCTGAATTGTGAAAGCCAGCTGTGATCTGAGATTTTTTCCAAGAACCTGCCAATAACTTCAGGATCTTTTCACCTTGCTCGGCCGATCCATAGGCAGCCACTCCGTGAATTGCTGGGTGAGAAACCAAGATCTCTGCCAGATCCACATCGCCTTCAAAAATTCTCACTGGCCATATTGGGTCCAAAATCGAAAGCCACATGTCTTTGATCTGGCCAAGGTGTGCTGGTAGATAAATGAACACTCCATTTCCCGCCAACAAAGCTGGAGCTAATTTTTCAGCTAAAATCCGAAACGAAAACAACTCTGGCAGAAGAACCGAAATAAATCCTGTCGGCTTTGGACTGAGATGAGATGGCTTCGACTCGCCAGCCACCGAAGCAAAGGTTTTGATTGCGCTTTGAATTTGAGTCTGCAGGACAAAGGAAGACCCGAAACCCTCAAGTTCAGAAATCTGCTCGGCAAAATTCCGAGATTTGGATTCAATTCGCTCGGATATGGTCTTCAGTGCTTGCGTACGCTCGGAAAGATCGAGGCCGGCCCATTGAATTTGGGACTTTTTCATTTCCTGAAGAGACTGTACAAAATCAAGGACTGTCATAGAAGACAGAGACTTAAACCGAGACTGCCAAGAGGGCAAGTAAGAACGTGAAATCGAAGGGAAGATTAG
Source organism: uncultured Bdellovibrio sp. (assembly GCA_966211485.1). GTDB lineage: Bacteria > Bdellovibrionota > Bdellovibrionia > Bdellovibrionales > Bdellovibrionaceae > 21-14-0-10-47-8. The sequence continues at coordinate 1,618 of CBIHPB010000402.1, read as the reverse complement.
GAGGGCGGAGCACGTTTGGGTCCCCGCCCTGATTGATGTGTGGCGAAGCTGAATCAGCTTTCTAGGTCATGAGGACCTAAGAAGCCGTCACCTCCGCCTTGGTCATATCACATAAATCTGTCACCAAGCACCACCCCCTTTCGAGCCACTAGAGTAGCTTGAACACAGAATAACAAATCACATTGTGAATTGGAAGAGAGTGGTCGATGGATTTGTTTGATATCAGTTATAAGAAAAAAACAGCGCATCTGTAACTGCGCAAAACAAAATGAAAATATAAAATTCGATCAAAATTTAGCGGTAAAGCTTGAGAAGAAAAGTTCCCCGGACCATGGTGAGGTTTTCAACTTTCATTTTTCCCTTCATGAAAGTTTTCAACTCGGTCAGCAAATCAAAATCATGTTCTTCCAAGGTCCGCAGCAGCAAATAAGCTTCGCCGTCATCTGCCAGCGTATGATCGATTGAAGCCAGTAACTTTTCAAAAGTCGAATCGATAAAAAACCGGCAGCGATTTTTAAATTCCGATGGAGACTGCTTCCCTTGCTCGACTTTGAAGTATGGAGGGTTGCACAGAATCAGCTGATATTTTTTTTCGAACTCGGGCTGCAGCAACTGATCATAGTTCATATTCAGGAATTGAAACTCGCCTAGGTTCTGAACCTTGGATTTGTTCTCTTCGAAATGCAATCGGTAGACATCTTGAACTTCAACAAAGTCGATATTCTGAACCTGCGGCAAATGAAAATTCATCTCAAAGCCCAAGACCCCACATCCAGAGCAAAGATCCAAAACTTTCCAGCGACGCATGGAATTTTTCAGATAGTCCGATGGGCTTTGTTTTTTAACCGTGTTGTCTTCGGCAATGCGCTCGCGCAAATGCTGGGCGACTTCCCATGGCATCTCGATGGAATCCAAAGAGAAGTGATATTCTTCCGGCTGCGAGTAACTGTAGGTAAAGGGAATATCAGGATTGCGCTGCATCCCCCTATTCTCCCGCAAGGCAGGATTTCCCGTCAACCGACCGAAGGTCTAAACGCTTTTCAGGGCCGCGATCAGCTTTGTCTGAATGTCTTTCATCTCAGCATCGGTGCGCTTTTGCGCACTTTTGAAATTCAGATCCGCCATCGACCAAGCGGGAATCAAATGCAGATGATAATGAGGCACTTCAAAACCAATAGCGGCAGTTAAAACGCGCGGGCAACCCGTCGCGGCCTTGATGGCCTTTCCAAGCTTCTGTGCGTTCTTCTGCACCTGCAGATAGGCAGCTTCTGGAACGTCAAACCAGTGATTCACTTCTTGCTTTGGAATCACCAGTGTATGCCCCAAATGAATCGGCTCGATAGTGAGAATGGAAATCGTCAGCTCGTCTTCATGAATTTTGTAGCTTGGAATTTCGCCTTGGATGATTTTTGTGAAAACAGAAGCCATGATTTTCTCCTTAAACGTTCTTAAGAAGATTGTTGTAGACTTCTTCTTTGTCAACGAAGGTGACGCCGTATCCAGTTGCGCCGCTCTGCTGAGGCTTGGCCCAGACAATCCGCACGTCGAAAACATATTGTTTGTTGGGCTCGCCAATCAAAATACTCATTTTGACCAGATCGCCGCTTTCCAAAACCAA
>CBIHPB010000401.1:0-3314 GCA_966211485.1 uncultured Bdellovibrio sp. | reverse complement strand
ATCTCTCGTGGGAATTTCTATCATCATTTTAAATCCAAGGATGAAATCCTGGATGCGGTGATTGATCTGCGTTTAGCTCGTACCCAAGAAATGCTAGATCAATGGGAAGCTAAAGGAAAAAGCCCAGCCGAGCGGATACGAAGCTTCATCAATATCTTGATCATGAACCAATCGAAAATAAAACTTTTTGGATGTCCAGTCGGAACTCTTTGCACAGAGCTTGCGAAGTTGGATCATGCCTCGAAAACAGAAGCTAATAAACTGATGACTCTCTTTAGAACCTGGCTGCGAAAGCAATTTACAGAACTTGGCCGCAAGAATGACGCTGACGAATTGGCGATGTATCTCCTTTCCCAAAGCCAAGGGGTTGCGACTCTTTCGAATACCTTCCGGGATGAAAAGTTCGTCAAACGAGAAGTGAGCCGAATGGAAGAGTGGCTCACTTCTTTGACTCAATAAGCTTGTGAGAGGGAGAAAAACGAATGTATATCGTATTTCTTAAATTTTCTAAAAATCGCAGCCAGGCCCAAAAGTTCATGGAAGCTCATATGAAATGGGTCAAACAGGGAATTGAAGACGGAATCTTCTTGTTAGTCGGAAGCATCAAGCCGGGCTTGGGAGGCGCGATCATCGCATATAATACAAACATGGAAGATCTCAAAAAAAGAGTCGATGCGGATCCTTTCGTTTCTGAAGGGATTGTCACCATGGAAATCACCGAGATTGAACCGGCGAAAGCTGATCAGCGACTCAGTTTTCTCTTGGAGAATAATAAATGAGTCAGACAGTCATAGGGCCTGACGGTAAAGAACGCTGTCGTTGGTGTGAGGCAGCACCGGATTTTCTGAAGTATCATGATGAAGAATGGGGATTTCCGGTTCAGGATGATGATCGCCTGTTCGAGAAGCTGAGTCTTGAGGGGTTTCAATCTGGATTGAGCTGGCGCACGATTCTTGCCAAACGCGAATCCTTTCGCAAGGCATTTCAAAATTTTGACTTCAACAAGGTTGCGCGCTTCACTCAGCGAGATGTGAAGCGTTTGCTCAAGGATGAATCGATCGTTCGGCATAAAGGTAAGATCGAGGCGGTGATCAATAACGCCAAAAAAGCGCAGGAGATTGTTGAGCGTGAAGGATCACTCGCTGCATTTATCTGGAGTTTTGAACCTGACAAAAATGGACTCGCGAAATCTCAAACCGCATCGACTTCAGAGGCCTCGGTCGCTTTGTCCAAAGCGCTCAAAAAACAAGGCTGGAAATTTGTCGGTCCGACAACGGTCTATGCTTTTATGCAAGCCGTGGGACTTATCAACGATCATGCTGAAAAGTGCGTGATCAGAGGCAAGGTCGAACAAAAACGAAGAGTCTTTAAGCGGCCAAAACCCTAAAAACAATTGAGAATACGGCTATAAAACCTTCGAAGTTTCGTTGGTAGACGAATCTACCAATATTCTAAGAGAACATCTACCAATGGACCCTAAGAGCAAATATTTGAATTTAAATTTTCAGAGTGAAATCAGACAATTGTTTGGTGGCCCCGGGGAGAATCGAACTCCCACGCCCTTGCGGGCACTGGATTTTGAGTCCAGCGCGTCTACCAATTCCACCACAGGGCCAATCCTGGATCAGCGATCGCCGAAAAGGCCATCACTTCAGTAGAAAAACGAGAGACTGTTAAACCATAAATGCCCTTAGGGATTCAAGCAGATCCTCAGAAATTTTTTCAGATATCGTCGCGGAAATCGTCACTTTTTTAAGCAAGAACGCCGTTCCAAGCTCTTTCCGCACTCAAATTAGATCTTAAATATCAACTATTTACGAAATCGGGCACGGCGGATGCTCAGTGGCACTGGCATTGCTCATGTCATTTCCCGACGAACCTAAAAGAAAGTCTGATGACGAGGAGTTTTTATGAAGAATGCTTTGAAAGTGTGGGCACTCACAGCACTCGTACCTGTGTTTGTTCTCGCTCAATCAAGCTTGGATGAAGAGGTCAATGCGGAATTGGACCGCATGTACCAGGGTGGGGCATCCCAGACACAAGCGGCACCTGCTGCGAAAGTAACTCCCCAAACGATCCAACAACCTGTTGCCGCTCCGGCTCAAGCCACTGCGCCCGCACAAGGCGTGCAAGTGACTGTGGTGCCAGTATCGGCAGCCCCGCAGGCGGTTTCGCTTCCAGCTGTGGCCCCAAAGGCCGAGCCAGTGAAGCAGCCAATGACGGTGATCGAAGCGACGCCGCTGGTGGAAAGCAAAGCTGAAAAGCTTCGCAAGTCTCGCCAAGACGCCGAACTCTCGACCGAGCAAGGCATCGTTGAAAAGCTCGAGCAATCCCGTCTTGAGGACGAGAAAAAACGCGCCGAAGTTCTTTTCGGTGACAAGTTCAACACACTGATGAATCAAGGTCAGCAGACAGCCGCTCCGGTTTCTGCACCAGCTCCAGTTGCCGTTGCTCCAGCACCAATCCCAGTGGTTGTGCCCGAGCAAATCGTTGAAGCTCCAGTTGTGGCAGCTCCGATTGCAGAAGAGAAAAAAGATCCAGGTCTGAACCGTGATGAGGTTCGCTCGGAAATTTCAACTGCGATTGCCGACATGAAGAAAGAGCAAGAGGCAGCAAAGCCAAAATCTCAGACTTACATATCTTTGATGGCGGGATCTGGTGACTATCCCGATGCGGTGAACGTGAAGCCTCAGTACTCGTTCGGTCTCGGCATCGGCCGCCAACTGGACGATCACTTGGTGCTGGAAGGTTCTTTCCAATACTCGAACTTTGAAGTCGAGCAGCGCAAGCTGAATGGTTCGTACTACAGCGGAAGCTGCTACTACGACTACCAAGGAAACTGCTACCCACGTATCACGGAGATGAATCAGTACTCGACAGCGGCTTTGGTAAAATACCAAATCCTGGGCGGCATGTTCCGTCCTGAAGTCGGCGGTCTGATGGCCTACACTTATCGGACTTTCACTGATAAGCAGTTCGGCCTTTCAGATGCGACTGTTTCATCGCACGCTTTGGATCTGGGTGTGATGGGCGGATTCACATTGGCTCTGACTGACAGTTTCTCGATCGGTCTGGATATGCGCTATATGTGGAACATGACCAACAAGGTGGACGGCACGGCTTTGCAAAAGTCTGCGATCTACCAAGGTTATTCGCAAGACACTCCGATCGAGCAAATGTCTTACTGGAACAGCTCGATCGTCGGTCGCGCGACTTTCTAATTTGATTTAAATTGCACGTGTTTCTATTGAAGGTGAGCCCATGTTCGGTTCGCCGCAAAATCGAAAGCCCAGTTGTTTCCGCAACTGGGCTTT
>CBIHPB010000400.1:0-3321 GCA_966211485.1 uncultured Bdellovibrio sp. | reverse complement strand
TTTCGGTGGTCGGTGATCGTACCCTGCAAGATATAAACAGTGCCGGGGCGTCCGATATGGTCATGAACCGGGCCAAAGACGCCGCCAGGTTCGATGGTCACCATCCGCATCCGAAGCTGGCGCCCCTCCATGCCGGGAAGTTCAGGGCCGAGGTCGACGGTGGAAAGCAGTTTGGTGGTGACGCCTTTGGTTTCCGGGCCTGGTTTTGGGGTGGTCATATCTGGGTTTGTCCCTAGGTCGTTTTTGGAAATTGAACTTTGACCGACCATGGAAAGCCGGCGGTGGTTTTCGAGCCGTCGCTAAGCCGTTGAAGTTCGAAAGCATCGACAAGGTCTGAAGATCGGATGATCCCGACGACCTGTTGGTTTTCGATCACGGGAAGTCCGCCAGAAGGCGACGTTAGCAGCAATTGCCAGACTTCGTTGAGGCTTTCGTCAGTGGTGATCGCTTTCGGTAGCGGTGCGGTGATTTCTTTGACCAGTGTTTGCTCCCAGAGGTTTCGTGGAATCCGGTTGATCATTTCGCTGGTCACAACTGAAGGGGCCTCGGGACTGTCATTCAAAGGCAAGATCCTCTGTCTCATGCGGATCATTTCGGACGCGGCTTGGGAGAGAGTGCTGTTGGAAGAAAGGCCCGGCGTTCTAGTGAGAATGTCCCGAACTTTCAGGTCCTTCAGGATGGTTTGACCCCAAAGGAACCAGAGCTCGGCCTTGGCTGCGGCATACAGGTAGAACGCGATCAAAATAAGCAGGATGTTGAAATAGAAAAAGCCGATCAAACCGAAAAGCCAGGCAAACACATGGCTAACTTGGACGGCCACTTCGGTCCCCCGAAGTCGTCCAAGCCTGGTCACCAGCAAGGCTCGAAGAACCCGGCCTCCGTCCGTCGGAAAAGCGGGAATGAGATTGAAAATGGCCAGAACAAGATTTGTCTGGCCCACCCAGAAACCAAAGAAAGCCAAATTGGCAGAATTGGTTACGGATCGGATCCAGAACAGCAGCCCGGCGATGGCCAGGCTGACCAGTGGGCCGATGATGGCCACTTTGAATTCGGTCATGGGTTCTTCGGGAATATGTTCCATATGCGAGGCCCCGCCCAGCATCATCAGGGAAATTTGGCGGACTTTGATGCCTTTGGCTTGAGCCATCAGAACATGACTGAATTCATGCACGAAGATCGAAGTTAAAAGTGCAAAAGCAAAAATCAGGGACCATGTGACGGGAGAACCTGTGATTTCTGCCGGATTGGTTCCCGAAGATTGCACCACCAGCGGAAAGGAGGCGGTGGCGACCAAAAGAACATACAATAAAAGAAACAGAAGACTGAGATGGATTTTGACATCCACACCTCGAATCGAAAACAGCGTCCATCCCGACATCTTTTCCATTCCAGAATCCTTTCCTGCTATTCGCTCTATCGAGAGAAGGTGTGCAAGAGAAAGACCATGGGTCAGAAAGGTATGGAAGGTGAGCTGTGAGGGAAAAACGCAACATCAGGGGCTATTATACCGCATTTCATTGGAGATGGGCTGGCAGATCATGGTCATTCTAAGATTACCTCGCCGAACAGGTAAAGAGCTAAAAAAAATAAGCCGTCAGATGTCGCTTCAAGCCTTTGCCGTGACAGTGGCTGCTTTGCTTAAAAAAGAAAACATCGATGTTATTTTGACAGGTGGGGCTGTGGTTTCCATCTATTCTGAAGGCTAGCAGCATTTTATTACTGAAAAGACAGGCAAGGTCGCGAGCAGGACATTATGGTTGCACAAAATCATCCGGTTAAACTGGCGAAGCTTAAAAAATGGTCCGAGAAAGAGGGAATGAAAAACAAGTACGAGGTATTTTTGCAGAATCTAAAAGAATCTTAGGGCGGTTTCAGCTCATTGATTCATCGGTTTCAATCCGTGTGCATGAACACGAACGGCACGTAATGCCAGTAAGACTTTTCTTTGAAGTACAGGGAAATTGGTTTCTGGGCTGATCCATTGATCTTAAGACCGTTGAGCATGAGCTTGATTTGCTCGGGAAATGGCTGGCTCTTGAATTCAAAGCGCAGATGTTTCGAGTCGACGATCTGCGATGGCTTTATTTCATTTGCTCCATCAAAAGAAAGGGTCACTTCGTCGGACTGAAGCTCGAGAGACTGAGTTGCCGTTGGAAGAAGATCGATGTCGATGCTCGCATATTGAAAATCAGGATTGCCGAAGGAGGTGGGGATAATCGGAATCAGGATTGGGCCCACGAACGAAGTGCCGTGAACATCTTGGGGGATCAGCGCAATTTGAATTTTTGCATCGTTCAAGCTTAAGGTGACTTGGTCATAATGCGCGGTCGGGTAGTGCTTGAGAATTCTTTCGTGGGACTCGTGACCGGCTTCGATGCCTTCGACGTGATCGAACTGAAATTCTTTGTGGACGTGCGCGGTCGAGCATCCGGCAATCATCAGCGCCAAGACCGGCAAAAGAATGAGCTTCGGCAGTATTATGGGGAACATGTCCCAATCTTAGCTATCAATCGCAGACGAATTCAACAAAGTTGTAGAGCGACCGGCTTGGCGTCGAGGTTCCAATCAAAATTCCGGCCCCGCCGTAGCCAAAGCCGGTGCCGACTCCGGTGGAGGTATTGCTGATGTCTTCGGCTTGGTATTCCCGGGTGACATGATATTTGCCGCCGCAAAATTCGGTGGCTTTCTTGTCGACTTCGGCGCGGTATTTTTCGGCCTTAGCGGCGTCCGATGGGGGCGAGTGGCGCAAAATTCCCTGTTTCTGGGGGCTGATATCTTTGCGGACAAAATCAACTGTCGTGCAACCGGCGATGACTAAGAAAACGGGCCAGATAAAGGACATATTTCGCATATCTTTCCTCCAAGTTCAGTTGAAAGCGCCGACTTGGTCGGTGACCGATCAGACAAATCAGACAATTTATTTTGCAAAGTGAAGACCATGGTGTGCGATTGTTTTATGGAAGAACGCCGTTGAGCCGAAAAAATATGAGGCAAAATTCTTCGACAATCCGAAGCCGGGAACACGGCTTGCAGCAAGCACATCTAACGAGGTGGTTTGGAAATCCAAGCAAATAACACTTCTCTTGAGACGGGAGGATCGCCCATGGTTGAACTGCTAAATGACTTTCCCAATTACGTGATGGCTTACAAAGCAAGCGGAACCGTCAGCCGAGAAGAATACGAAAGTGTCGTCATGGCCAAGATCGATCAGGTTGCCGATCAGTATGATGCTTTGAATTTTTTGGTGAAGCTTGAGACGGGGATGGAAAATTACAGTCTTGCGGCACTGGTGGATTATTTGAAAATCAGTTTCAAACACAT
>CBIHPB010000399.1:0-3341 GCA_966211485.1 uncultured Bdellovibrio sp. | reverse complement strand
GCCGAACGACAAGCAGGGGTTCCAGCAATCGCGCCACTTCCGAGCTTCCGGACTGCAAGGCTTCGATCACTTTATTCAAAGTGTCCTGCACCGAAGCCTGCGCGGTGGCATCACTTGAGTATTGACTCAACAAATTCTTCCATTGCTCGGCCTCGACCCCGACCTTTTCCACGACCGGCGTCATCTCGTTTAATTTTTGAAATGAAGTTTCCGGCCACTGAAAAATTTCGGTTGGAAATTTAAATGCAAAAGGAACCTGAGCATCGGCTTCGCGTCCCAAAAGTTCACCGCTCATAAAGCTGGCAATGCGGCCCAGAAAAAATCCAATCGGTGCCGTGATCGCCATCAGATCATAGAGGTAGAGTCGACTGACGCCGGTCTGAATCGCGTACAGTGTACAGGCAACAAAGCCACCCAATACGCCGCCCAGGCTGGACATGCCGCCTTCGTTGACAGCAAGTACTCCCCAGAATGGAAACTCGGCGCGAAATTTGATGAACAGATCTGGCGAAAAAAACAGGCAATATCCCAAACGCGCGCCGATCAAGGCGCCGATGGCGGCAATCAAAACAAAATCGCCGACCATGCGCGGAGCCAATTCCGCCCGCTGCCGAAAAACCATCCAGCTCACAAACACAAGTGAAATGAGAATGGTCAACATGAGACTGAGCCCGTTCCACTGCACTCCAAAACTGTCAGAAATTCGCCACAAAAATGGACTTACGCCAACCAATTGCATGATGACATCCTTGATTGAATAAACACTCCAGTCAACGCCAATAAAATGTAGCCAAAAAAACACTTCTAAGCCCACCTGATTCCAAGTAAACTCTAGACTGATATTACCCAGGAGAATTCATGTCCCCGACTTCGTCTCAAAATGGGCCCACTGTTGAAACAACAGCTGATGCAACATCTCAAGCTTTGAAATGGCATCAACGCGTCGACTGGCCCGTCACCTTGTTTCTGCTTCTCACACCACTGATCTGCATGATCTTGGTTCCGGTTTATTTTGTCGTTGAAGATTTCAGTTGGCCACTTTTTGCCGTCGCATTGGCTTTCGCTGCGGCCACTAATCTTTCGATCACGGCTGGCTATCACCGTCTGTTTTCTCATCGCAGCTATGAAGCGCATCCTTTGGTGCGCGCAATTTATTTGCTGATCGGCGCTTCGGCTTTTCAAGGCTCTTGCCTGAAGTGGTCGGCGGATCACCGCCGTCACCACGGCAAGGTCGACACCGATCACGATCCTTACAGCATCAATAAGGGATTTTGGTATGCGCATATCGGCTGGCTGTTTTTGAAAGAGTCCACCGACCCAAATCCGACCGCTCCAGATCTGGAAAAAGACTGGATGGTTCGCATTCAGCACAAGTACTATGTGCCGATCGCCATTTTCATGGGCTTTGGAGTTCCAGCTTGGATCGGCTACTTTATGGGCTGTCCATTCGGAGGACTTGTGATCGCTGGCGCTCTTCGCATCACGCTGACTCAGCAATCGACTTTCTTTGTGAACAGCTTGTGCCACACTTTGGGGCGCCAGACTTATTCCGAAAAAATTTCGGCGCGGGATAGTTTGTTTGTGTCGTTCCTCACACATGGCGAAGGCTACCACAACTTCCATCATCACTTCCAAAGCGATTACCGAAACGGCATCCGCTGGTATCAGTGGGATCCGACCAAGTGGACGATCCGCACGTTGGCTTTCTTGGGTCTGGCGAAAAAATTGCGCCGTATTTCCCAACAGGAAATTTTAAAAGCCCGCCTGCACATGGAAGCTTTGAAAATTCAGTCGAAGGGCTACTCGGAAGAGCTGACCCTGCAAATGCGCGAGAAAATTATTTCCGCGCAAACTTCACTGAAGAAATTGCGTGAAGAGTACCACGCTTTGAAATCCGAAATGTCGACAGCTTCACGCGAAAAGCTGGCCCAGCTGAAACTGGAAATGGAAATTCGCCGAATCGAAATCAAGTACACGATGAAACAGTGGAAGGCTTACCTCAAAGGACCGCAGCTCGCTTATTCATAATTGTCCCTGAAAGCCTGAAAGGAGTTGTCGTATGAACTCGTTTTCTGCGTTTTGCCGAAGGCAAACTCAAGGGCTGATCGTATTTTGTATTCTGACCTTCACACTGACCTCTGGAGCCGCCGATGGCGGCAGCAGCGGCGGTGGTGGCGGCCGATTTAATTTCAATGCCCGCGAAAAAGTCGAAAAGAAGGCCAGCAGCCGTTGGACGCTGCAAGAATGGCTCGAGCAAAAAGAGCGCAACAAGCTCATGGATCTGTGGCTGGCCATGTATGCCCCCAGCCCTTACGAATTCTTTATTAAAGGCAGCACCAACTCGTTCACTTCAACGACGGACCCACTGACCACGCCGGAAAAGTCTTATCAGACCTACTCGGGCGGAATCGGCGCCTATGCGACGATCATCGGTCTTGAAGGCGATTACGAAAACAACTGGAACGAGACCTACAACGATCTCACCGGCTCTTTCAATCTGCGCATCCTAGGAAATGCCGTGCAAGGCACCCACTTGATCGCCAAATACGGACTGCGCACCCGCACCGGCACCTCTGGCGGGCAAGGATTTAAGATCGCCAACCAATTTGCCGGCGGAGATCTGAATCTGTATCTAACCAGATATTTCGGATTGCAGGGACTGTATCATCAGTATTTCGCTGCGGAAGAACCGCAATTCGGAACGGTCACCGGAACCCGCACCGAGGCCGGAGCCTTTATTGATTTTGATATGTTCCGGATTTTCGGTTTGTGGTTTGACGATGTTCAGAAGAATGAGCTGAATGGGACAACCACGACAATTCAGCGGACTGGGACCCAGATTGGGTTGAAGATTTTCTTCTAATACCGCCAAGCAAAAGAGAAGGTCGGGAAGATCATGGCGCGCGAGTAAGAGACATCCGATGCAGATGAACCGGTCGTGGCTTTGATATAAGTGAGCGAATAATAATTGAGACGAACGCCGACATACACATTCTCTGCAACTTCAGGAGTCACACCAAATGTCCCCCAAAGTCCTGACCCAGTCAGTGTCGTCGCCGATCCGCCCGCAGGTGTGTAGACACCGTTCGCAATGACATTGTAGCCAGCCGACACGCTAAACGTCTTTCGATGATCCATAATCCACATGGCCATCGGCCCCATATTAAGACTGGTCAGTGTTGCCACCGAACCTGCACTGAATTCTTCGCTTGTGGCAATTTGATCGACGTGAAAGCCCGCGTAGAATCGCGCTTTGGCTTCAAGATTCGAGTGAATGTCCAGGGCATAGTAGGTCTTCGAGTACGCGGCGTTTGTGCCTGTGACGAAGGTGTCGGTGCTGA
>CBIHPB010000398.1:0-3372 GCA_966211485.1 uncultured Bdellovibrio sp. | reverse complement strand
TGGTCGCACGCCAAGTCTGCAATACGATGGCTATGCTTCGTGCCCGCTGATCACCGGCATGGGCAAAGTGATTTTGGCCGAATTCGGCTACGATGGAAAGCTGATGCCTTCGTTTCCAATGGATATGACCAAAGAGCGTAAATCCATGTGGATCCTGAAAAAAGATCTGCTGCCTCCGATGTACTGGAAAGGCATGATGACGGGTCGCATGTGAATTTGAATCTGAAAACTCGGGCCGGCTGGGGATCTCTTTTAACTCCGGCCTGCTTTCTGATCTCGCTTCACCCGGCGATCAGTTCTGGCATTGCATTGTTGATGGGAGTCGTGCTGGCCCTGGTGGTCGGAAATCCCTATTTGGCAAAAACACGAAAGCTCACCAAGCCCATGCTGGCTTATTCGATCGTCGGTCTTGGGGCTGGGATCAATCTGCTTTTGGTTTTGAAAGCCGGGCTGGACGGCATTGCATTCACGCTGGTGTCTCTGTCGTTGACATTGTTCGTCGGTCTTTGGATTGGGCGCTTGTTTAAAACATCGCGTGAAATGTCGGCCTTGATCAATGTGGGGACGGCACTTTGCGGTGGCAGTGCGATTGCCGCTGTCTCTTCGGTTATTCGTGCGAAGGATGAATCGACTTCGGTTTCTTTGGGAGTTGTTTTTATCTTGAATGCGATTGCGCTGTTTATTTTTCCGCCGCTGGGGCATTTGTTTGGGCTTAGTGAAAATCAATTTGGAATTTGGGGAGCTTTGGCCATCCATGATACCAGTTCGGTGGTTGGGGCGACCATGCAATACGGATCCCACGCGCTGGAAATCGGTACGACAGTGAAGCTGGTCCGCGCACTTTGGATTATTCCGGTGTCATTGTTGTTTGCACGATTTTTTGTTCATGAGACCGAACCGCAAACACCGCAAGCAAAGCCAGTCTTTCCGTGGTTCATATTTGGGTTTGTCGCGATGTCGGCTTTGGTGACTTACTTTACCGATCTGCAGCCGCTTGGACATCAGGTTGAGTGGCTGGCTCGCCGGACATTGGTTGCGACTTTATTTTTGATCGGAAGTGGGCTTACGCTTGCGACTTTGAAAAAGGTTGGGATGAAGACTTTGCTTCATGGCGTAACCCTCTGGCTGATCGTTGGATCAGCCAGTTTGGCTTGGATTCTATTAACGAGTTAGGGACTACTGGATTCCTGCCCGAGATTCGCTTCGGGTTTCTGTGCGACGTTCTAGTGCTGGTTGTGATGGATGATGTTCGCTTAGGAATTTCAGCAAGAGCACACTGACTTCTTCTGCATGTGTTAGCAAAAATCCGTGGGGTGCTCCTTCTAGTTTTTCGAACCTGGCAGTTGGAATTAATTTTGCCAACACTTCGGCCGAGGCTTGAATGGGAACGATTCTGTCTTCTGTGCCATGTACGATGAGAGTCGGGATTTTTAGATTTTTTATGTCCGCTCTAAAGTCTTCTTGCCATGCGGTCACGCAGTCAATGGTTCCAGTCGGGGAGGCCGACGTGGCGATGATCCAACTGTGTTGAAGGGCTTCCGAGCTGATTCGTTTTCCAAGGAAAACATCTGTATTGTAGAAGTTCTCAAAAAACATTTTCAAAAATGCAAAGCGGTCTTTTTCAAGACCTTCGGCGATGTCGGACAAAACAGCTTTCTCGACGCCGGTTGGATTGTTAGCAGTTTTGACGAGAAACGGAGTGATCGCGCCCAGGAATCCAACAGATTTCAATTTGCTCGCCCCAAATCTGCCGATGTATCTGGCGACTTCGCCGCCGCCCATGGAAAAACCGAAAAGACTGAAGGATTCAAGCCCCAGATGCGTGACGATTTGGTTGAGGTCACTGGCAAATGTATCGTAATCATATCCGAAGGTGGGTTTGCTGGAATAGCCAAAGCCGCGTCGATCGTATGTGATGACTCGGTATCCGGCCTTCAGCAGTGCGATGGTTTGTTTCTCGAAAGATCCGCCATTCAGTGGCCAACCGTGAACCAAAATAACTGGTTCGCCATCGCCGTGATCTTCGACGTAAAGACGAACCTCTTGTGAATTTTCCTGATCGACCTTGATGAATGACATGTTATCTCCTTGGTTTTGCGATCTCTGATCGCAGTTCAAGGAGATTTGGGTGCAGTAACTGTGCCGATTAAATCCATCTTCGGACTGTGGATCTGTAGCGGCGGTACTCGTCTCCGAATTTTGATTCCAAGTAACGTTCTTCTTTTGCAATCACAAATTTTTGAATCAAGACAAAGAACGGAATTAGCATCACGATGATCCAAAGAGTGTTGACCGCAAATGCCACGCCCAATCCGAACACAAGAAATGAGAGATAAATTGGATTTCGCGAGATTCCATAAATTCCCGTGGTCACGATGTGTGACGTTGTTTTCCAAGGTTCGATATTTGTCTGCGCTTTTTTAAATATTCGGGAGCAAGAGATGACAACACCTAAGCCAGTTAAAATAAAAACGAGGCCAAGGGGCCATCGAAATGCGGATGGAATGATTTCGATCGGATAAATCCAGTGAAGGAAGGATCCGGCTATGAGACTGAGAAGTAAAATCAACGGCGGTGGAAAACTGACATGCGCACTGTCTTGGTCCATTTTCAGAAGACTCATGAAAACCTCCTGTTCAGATGCAACTCTATGTCTTCTTTGTGACGAACTCAAATAGAAGCATGCCGGCAAGCATTGAGGCAAAAAAGGAGATCATGGGAAGGTGCAGGCTCGTAAGCGAGACCACTGCGGGCCCGGGACAATATCCACTGAGGCCCCAGCCGATTCCAAACAACGCTGAGCCGCCTAATAAGCGCAGGTCAATTTCCGACCGATTCGGAATTTGAAATGCGACATCAAACAACGGGCTTTTCCGCTTGGTAATTAATCGGAAAGTGACCAGATGAATCGCCAAAGCTCCGCCCATGACAAACATCAAAGAGGGATCCCATGCACCGGTGACATCGAGAAATGAAATGATCTTTTGCGGCTGAGTCATGCTGGATAGGCCAAGGCCGGCAGCGAAAAGTAAGCCTGCTAGAAACGATGAAATGCCGAAGGCCCATTTGTTCATGATAACCTCGAATACAAAAAGACCGTCAATGCTCCGAAGAACATAAAAGTCAGTGTGGCATAAAGTGACCGTTTCGAAAGGCGGCTCAAGCCACAGACGCCATGGCCGCTGGTGCATCCATTGGCACTAACAGTTCCAAATCCGACCAGAAGGCCTGCGAGAATCAAAACGGGGAGGCTGCGGTTGGTGGTGTTCAGGAAAACGTCTGGGTTCCAGTGGGATAAAAGAATTCCGCCAGTCAACAGGCCGATTAAGAACAGGGGTCTCCATATTCCGTCTTTTGTTGTGATCGTTTTGC
>CBIHPB010000397.1:0-3383 GCA_966211485.1 uncultured Bdellovibrio sp. | reverse complement strand
TCAAACGAAAACGAAAATCTCAAAGACCCTTGGATTTTAAAAAGTGCACGCACTTGGTGTTAAGACTCAAGGAACAACTACCCAGTCTTTTTGATTCTAGGGATCAAGAGCTTAGAAAACTCTTTACTGAAATCGCTGAAAAACACGAGATTCGAGTTTATCAGACAGTGATGAATCACACGCATGTGCATGCTTCACTTCTCATTCCCAATCGAAAAGCTTATGTGCGATTTATCAGAGAGCTGTGCTCAGCACTTGTCAGTTATTGGAGTGATCTGATTGGAATCAAGCTTCGGCGGGTGTTTGAATCTCGTCCCTTTAGCCGGATCGTGGCTTGGGGAAGAAGCTATCAGATTCTGAATCAGTATCTGAAAAAGAATGAGATCGAGTCTGGTGTTCCGCAACTGGTGCAAAGAACTCGGCGAAAGCAGAAAGAGTTTTCAACTAGTAACAGGTATGGATCAAGTTAGAGTTGGTGGCCTAGGCGTCAGCATTCTATACAGTTCGGTCAGTTTTTTCCAAGATCAGGACCATCTCTAGAAGACCGCCCGGCTCTCTGGTAAAACACCGCTATGAAGAAAATAATTTTTTTCCTCGCTATCGTATTTATTGCCTGCACCAAAAACGATGATGGCGGCAACGGCAGCCCCAGCCCAGCACCAGAGGTCAAGGCGTCGACCTGCTCGGTCCCAGCTGAATTCAAAGAGGCCGGAGAGAAATCAAGCCAGGTGAGCTTGGCTGACCTCAAGGCGGCCCGGGTCGGTGAATTCAAAGCGGTGAAGGCGGTCTTTCGTTCGAAAAAAGTCGATGCCAACGGTGTGATCATTGCGGAACGAAATGGCTCGGTCGATATGTCCGAGCAGACTCCGGCGATCATCGAAGGCTGTGTTTTCAATAGTCAAGGTCTGGACGCCGAAATTTCTCAAAGCATTCCGATGAAGCTTTTTCTGCCATCCCAGCGCCTGACGGTTTTCGATGAAAATGTGAATCAGGACAACCCAAGTTACAACCTTCCTTTGATTGCCAGCGTTCAGATGAAAGGCGGCCTGCGAATATTTGATGCCAGCGACAAATCAAATATCGGCGAAAGCCCTTATCTGAAAAACCGCTATCTGTCCGAGCTTCTGAAAGATCAATCCGATTTGACGGTTTATTTTCTATCTCCAGATACAGACAAATTCGAAATCCTCTACACCAAAAAACAAGCGGGATCGCCCGATTCCACTCAGACAGTGTTAATTCAATTTGTTCGGCAGTAACTTCATTCGGCATTGGACAGGCTTCAGTTTGTCGCCTACGCTCAATGCCATGAAGCTTATCCCTGCCACTCTCCTCATCCTATTTTTTTCAACAACGACCTGGGCAACTGCTGACTTTAAGAAAGCCTTTCAGGATCGCGATGCCTGTTTTCTAATTTCCGAACTTGAGACTGGAAAGATTCTTGCCGAGCACAACCCCAAGCGATGCCAAGAACAAGTCACTCCCTGCTCGTCTTTTAAGGTGCCAGCTGCCTTGATGGCTTTTGAAAAGGGAATCTTGAAAGATGAAAATCAAATCGTGAAATGGGATGGCATCAAACGCGGCCGGGCCGAAGAAAACCGGGATCAAACAGCACAAACATGGATGAGTGACTCGATCAAGTGGGTCACCGAATGGGTCATGCCCCAGGTCGGAGAGAAGGACATCAAAAAATTCCTCAGCGATTTTAACTATGGCAATCAGGATTTTTCAGGCGGCATGAAGGACGCGTGGGTAACTTCGAGCTTAAAAATTTCCGCACGCGAGCAGCAAGCGTTCCTCACAAGACTTTGGAAAGAGGAGCTTTCGCTGTCCAAGCGAACGATGGAGCTGACCAAGAAGATCATGTTCATTAAAAAAATCGGCGATGCAGAATTGTATGGCAAAACCGGAACTGGATGTCTGCAAGGTCACGGGTGCATGGAACATCCGGATAAGATGATTGGAAATTTCATCGGAGTTTTAAAAACCAAGACAAAAACTTATGTTTTCGCCGCAAATGCTTCGGATTTGAAAGATCAAGGCACGCCCGCTGGCCCCCGACTTCGAAATACCACGATCGAGATTTTAAATGAGATGGGACTGACGAAGTAGAAAACTACCGATTCTCCGACCAACGAATATCCCGGTCAATTCCCTGACCACCAGGCACTTTGTCCCGGCCGTAGGATGTAATTTCAAAAGTGTGGCCGTCTGGATTGGGTCGGTAAGTAAATTCGACTCCCCATGGATCAACAAGCTGAGTACCGCTAATTCGCGACTTGAAATTGGGACAAGCTTTTCCTGGATCGACCAAAACTTTCAGACCTTCTGCTTCGGTCGGATAGCGTCCACAGCCGTCTTTGAATCCCTCGAGCGAGCTGGCTAGAAACTTCAGATTGATGATCGCCTGTTTTTTGCTGATGGGATCATTGCTATCGCCGACCTTCATGGCGAAAAGAAGAAAAAGTCCGATCAGCGAAATAGAGATGACAAGTATGACCTTGAAGACTGTTTTCAAAAATCACCCCACACGCTTCGTCGATGGCCGACTGCCGGCCAAGCCAATTTGTTCTATTTTTCCAGCCCGCGACTGAACGTTTGGATCGTTCCGTTTCTCGGCAATCAAGCCAAGCGCTTCGCAGTAGCCAAGAATAAAATGATTGTCGAGAAGCCCCCTGGCCCGCTTGAACAAGACCATCAGCCACCGCCCCAACTGCCGGGGAAAAGCCGGAGACCGAATCAATGTATTCTCCTGGGTCACGTACATCTGATCACCCACATGCTGGTACTTCATTGTCATCAAAGGAACGCTGGTAACGATATCTGCCGCATGCACAACCCTGTACACGGGGCTTTTAATTTTAAAATCCAAATTCTTATCTCCCACCCGTGGAGACCCGAATGTATAACAAGCGGCCAGATTGTCTCTTTCGAGATCCCACGTGGCAATCGTCGCCAGCGCTGCCCCCAGCGAATGCCCCGTGATATAAATCGGCAGCGTTCGAATCTGATCCATTTCAAAACGGATGTCTTCTCTCACGGCTTCGTAGGCTGCATGAAACCCGGTGTGCATGTGCCCCATCTTCGTTTTCACAAATCGGCACTTGATATCGGTCAAAATGTCCTCGGCCACACCTTCGTTTCCGCTAAAAACCAAAACCGCCATATCATGGCGCTTGGCCAAAAACGCCTGCGTGCCATTTTTATTGAAGGTCGCGATCCGAACAAACCCACCCTGATCCAAAGCTTCATCAAAAGGCGTTAAATCTTTTTCGAACTGAATATAGGCAATCCTCGAAAGCTCAGCCATGATCCAAGCCGTTCGATCGGAATAAGCCGCTCGCGCAACCGGCGGGCTGAGCAGGACTTTATCTTTGAAGAAT
>CBIHPB010000396.1:0-3393 GCA_966211485.1 uncultured Bdellovibrio sp. | reverse complement strand
GACCAGCGAACGAGCAGCTCAAGTCACTCCGGTGATTTCATACAAAGAACTGGAAACAATTCTGCGCATGGCTTTGACAGCTCCCAGTGGGGACAACTGTCAGCCCTGGAGATTCACTTGGAATGATGAAACTTTGGCGGTGTTCTATGAAGACAGCTTGGGACACCACGCGTTGAATAACGACAATCACGCCACTTGGCTCAGCCTTGGGTGTTTGCTGGAAACAATCGCCATTGCCTCCAGTGGCTATCGCCTTCGTCCGCATGTTCAAACGGATTTCGAAAATTGGAAAACAAAACCGGTGGCGGTGATTCATTTCACTCGCGAGACGAGACCAACAGATCCTTTGGTCTCTGAAATCATGCGCCGAAAAACCGACCGCACGGAATTCACCAACGAGCCCCTGCCCGCGAACATTCAGCAGCAGATGCAAAGCCAGGCGCATCGCTTTCAAGGCTGCTCTTTCTCATTCAAACCGGGCGCGCCAGAAGCTCTGTTCAATTACCTTTCCATTTGTGACGAGGGCATGTGGCGCAATCGGCATGTGGCGCATGATTTTCTGGCCTGGGCTCGCCTGAGCGATTCGGAAAGTCTTCGGCATGCCGACGGAATGTCTTGGAAAAGCCTCGGCATTCAGAAAAAAGATTTGCTGCCGCTGCGAATTTTTCGCCGACTTCCCGGATTGATCTCTTGGCTTTGGAATATCGGATTTAAAAAATCAGTGAATCTCACCACACGCAAAGCTCTGCAATCCAACGCCGGGGTTTATGCCATTGCCATTGCTGACAGCTCGCCAGACTCTGTCACCGAAGCGGGTCGCTTGGCGTACCGTCTTTGGCTGATGCTGAATGCGGAAAATTTTGCCGTGCAGCCTTTGTCTTTGGGAAGCCTGACCGCCTTTGATGTGATGACAGGATTTCCTCCGCCCCACACGTCACCGGAAATGATCGCGCACTATCATTCGGGTTACAAAGAATTGAAAGCTTACTTTGGCTTTTCTGAAAGCCAGCTTCCTGTTTGGATGTTTCGCACGGGTAAGCCCCGCACTCCGGGACTGGCGCCGATGACTCCACGAGTGAAGATTCAGGATCGCCTGAAAGTCTATACACGCGATCTGACCAGCGCTTAGACCTTTCAAATCACAAATCCTCCGCCGACGATGCACAGCAAAGTCGAATGACAGGTCCCAGAAATGGGACTTGAATGGATGATTGCCTGCTTGGCGGAAAGGATCCATGAATCGCCTGACGACATTCGCGGCCCTCGCGATTTTTGCGATCAGTTTCTATTTCGGAGCCCGCGATTATTTTAAAAGTTCGCGGGAATTAGCCCAGCTTCGCGAACAGCGAAGTCTTGCCGCCGAGACCACCACGACACTTCGATCCAATGAAACGACTTTGCCAACAGCCCTTCGCAATGCGCGCGCCCAAAAGCAAGCCGAGATCGACACGCTTCAAGCTCAGCTCCAGCAAGAAAAACAGATTCTCAATACTCAGGTGCAAAACCTGGCCAACCTGATGAGCCTGAAAACTTCGCAAGAGCGCCAGGCTTCCGAGTCCTACTCGAACACAGTGACCCAGCGTACGAATGAAATGCAGGATCTCACCGATTTTCTGCGCAACCAACGCCAAGCGGAAGAAGACCTTTGGGAGGCCACAGATCTCAGCCTTCGCCAGCAAAGCAATCAAGCCCTGTGGGCACGCGATCAAATCGACCAAAATATTCGTCAGACCGAGGCCGGGATCCGGCAGACTCAAGAGCAAATTCAGGGCTGGCTGCTGCACACCTCGGACGTCACACTTCGCGAATCGCAACTGCAGGCCTTGCAAACCCGGCTTCAGCAACAGCAACAACAACTGGCCGGCCTGCAGGCGCAGCGCTCGGACCTTTCAACCCAGGTTTATTTACAAGGCCAACAGATCACTGAACAGTCCCAGGCTCAGAAAATGGACATGATCGAAAGTGAGACAGAAATTCTGGGACGAATTACCGGCATTCGAGAAGAACTTAGAAATCTGCAGCAGCAACGCCGCCAAAACGCCACCGTTTCACCTGAACTGCTCGAGCAAATTCAATCAACCCAGGCGACTCGGAATGAGCAGGCGCAAAGGGTTCAAAGTCTGGAAGAGTCCCTGAAGGCCCGGCAAGAAGAGCTCAGCCAAATCCGCTAGTTTCGCTCGTAAATCCAAGAATGAGAAAGCGTCCCACCGCGAGATTTTCCGTCTCACTCTGGAATAGCGGGTGTGCCGGTGTATCAAAAAGTTCGGCAAAAAAGCCACACCAGGGCTCAAGTCTAGGCCCATTCAACCGAATAGATATGTGCACGGAATAACACGGAAAGGTGGAACGCGCAGATGAAAGACAACAATCATAGAGCTGGCGATCAGGTGGTGAATACGGTTCTGGAAGAGATCTTCCGGGCTTCGGATATCGACCCATCGACAATCTGGCCTGACAATCATTTCAATGATCTGGGCCTCAGCCAGCAGATGATCACCAACGTCTTTCAAAAAAGCGCGCAGTCTCTAGGACTGAAAGCCACGATCCAAGAGAAAGAATTTTCGACTCCGCGGGAAATGGTCACGTTGCTGCGAAAAATGGGAGCCAACCAGGCGGCCTAAAACGACTGGGCAAAAAAAATCACTCAAAACACCTTCAAACCCCGAGGCCAAAATCTCGGGGTTTTTATTTCGCAACAGAAATTCACTTGCCACTTTCAAGCGGCAGAATGCGGCTGGCCCATCGGCTTTTGCCATTGCTTTGTAACAAAGCCCGTGGCTTCACCGTTGTAAGCGATCAAATTCCCTGACTAAGCTTTCATCAAGTGACGAGTGGCGGGAAGTAAAATTAGAGGGTCCTCTTTTAGGCAGCGGTTAAAACCACTATTGGCTGAGGAGGATTGCCATGAAGTCTCTGTTGTTCTTTTTGTTGAGTGCTGGAATAGCCCAGCTCGCCTGGGGAGCAAGCGAAGCACCCACCACCTGCTATCGAATCGAAATGCCTGACTCCCCCGCGGCCAGCGCCGTTGTTCAAACTCCCCGCACCGAGCTTTGGTGCTATCAAAAACTTCAATACCCGATGGGCGCGACTTATATATTTAATGGCGACAATCAGCAGGCCCGAGCCGAATTGGCAATCATTGTCGAACCCGATGGCATGCTCACCCACGGCTCTCTTTTGGCTGGCGAAGTCACGGTTCACCGAGTTGCCGCCAAGAGCTTCAACCCCTTCTCGGTTCCGCTGGAAGAGCCGCGAGAATTACCGGCTCTGATGAATGACGAATTTTTCTCGACCGAACTCTATCGCTCGGCGCAGGAAGTTTTGCAGTACCTTCTCAGTCATTCGCCCACATCAGCTGATCTTCGCATGGACGAAGGAACATTTCAGGCCCGC
>CBIHPB010000395.1:0-3402 GCA_966211485.1 uncultured Bdellovibrio sp. | reverse complement strand
TGGCAGCTTGAGCACCACTTGGTGTGGTGTAAGTCACAACTTGGTTGGTTGTTCCATTACCAGTGCCAGTCAAAGTGTTCTGAATATCTAGCTTGCGGGATGATGGGTTGACGCCAATACCGATATTGCCGCCTTGGGAGATTATCATCGCGGTTGCATTGTTCACTTTAAAAGCCAAAGCTTTGTTATCGTTCGTACCAATTGAGATATCGCCACCGGTGGTGTTACCACCATTGATGATGGCACCAAACAATGAAGACACATTCGAGCAGATCGCGTTTCCAGAAGCGTCGAAGGCGATGACTTGATTCAACGGGCAAGTAAAGTCCACAAGAGCAGTACCAGTACCATTGGAAGCGATGATGCGATTGTTACCAAACGAAGTGGAATTTGTTCCGCCCTTTGAAACTGGAACTTTATTCAACACCAAGTTTCCATCGTAAGCCATCGTCGCATCACCCGACATGACCGAGTTCACCCACGCGGTGCCATTGTAGATCATCATCTGACCACTGACAGATGCAGCTGTGACCGCTTTTCCTTTGATCTTATCAACACTTGTCGAACCCGACGGACCTGAAACATCGCCAGCCAATGTCACAGCCGAAGAGATCCAAGACAAAATACCAGATCCGTCTGTCGACAAAACTTCACCCGGATTTCCATCCGTTGTTGGCAATGTCAGGTTGACGTTTCCGCCCAATGCAGGCGCGGTCATCTCAATGTAGTTTGATCCATTATAAACACGCAGATTCGTGGCTTGAACATTCAAGCCACTGATCGTTCCAGTCGAGATCAAATTTCCAGATGAATTGATTCCAGCCGATCCCGAAATCGTCCCCGACGTAATTGCATTTCCAGAAACTTTACCAGCCGTCACGATCGTCGGCAGGTCCGTTTCCGCCAAACTGATTCCCGCCGACACTCGTCCTTTGGCATCGACGGTGACTTTTGCATAGGAACCCGGAGTCACACCCGTATTGGATAGATCGATACTGGCTGCGCCACTTGAAATCGTTGCCGCCACCGTCCCGTTACCAGATATATTCGAACTCAATGTCAGCGAGGTCACGCCACCTGTTGAAGTTCCAACAGTCTGCACGCCTACCGAGTTCTGATACTTGATCTGCCCCGTGGTTGAATCAAACCACATATCACCCGTTGAAACCCCTGCCGGAGTCGACGCATAGGAAGGCAAAGTCGCACCCGAAGAATCTTGGCTCATGAAATTTCCAGCCAGAATCGCTTGCAAGTTCGTATAAGCAGGCGTGGTAAAAATCGCTTCCAAATTGGCCTGAGTCAACGCCAGCGAAGCCCCTGTTGCCACTTGCAAAATGCTGGATCGCTCAAGCCCCTGGACACTTTGCGCGATCATCGCCTGTGGAACCGAGTCGATCACAATATCAGGCGAAAGAACATCCGGCGTATTCGATGACGAAGGTGTCACCGTCACGCGGAAATATCGAACCGCACCTGCGACCGGCATGTAGGCACTGCCCGAGCATGTCTGTCCCGGGACGCTGTTCGCCGCGATGGAAGAGTAGTTCTGAAAAATCTGATTCATCGAACGGCCCGGATCGTTGGTCGTCCGCTTGGCCGAGCCTGCCAATGAACCGACGTTGATATGAAAGTAACCGTCTGTCGCCGTGGTGTTGACGGTTTGCTGCTCTTCATACAACAAACAAGTACCGTTCGGACTGATGATTTGAACTTTTAAAACGGCGTTTGAATCCAACAAAGGTTCTGTCGAGCCCGCTTTAAAAAGTTGTCCATCCAATGTAAAGGTTTGCGGAGAATCGTTGATGGCGTTCGCCGAGCTCAAAATGACCAGCGAACTTCCTATTGCAATGATAAAATTTAAATATTTCAAGCCTTTACGTGCCACACTTCTTTTTCGGAGTGTTCACCAAGGTCCTGAAGTCAACCTTAAGAATTCACAGCCATCGCGACACATTTCTTGCTGCAGATTCCAAGACAATGCACCCCTCGCATATTCACGCAAAAAAATGTCTCAAAAAAGCACAAAATCACCAGGACGAGACCCCACCCAATCAAAATCGACAGTCCGAGAATCCGATTTCCGGATTCCAAAACTTCAGATCTCCGCGATCTGCAAATAACCCAGTCGCCAGGTCGGCACAGGGTCTGCTTCTGGCGGTGTCCATCCGAATCCCATGGGGGGATTCCTAAATAAGTAAAAAGGAAGCCTTATGAAACCCTTCTCTCTTCTTTTGCCAACGTTGGTGCTGGCAACAAGCTTCGCACACGCGACAGCAACCATGTATCCACAGAATCCGACGATTCTGTTCTCGATCACCAACACGACGGACTCGGGTCTCTTGTCCGATGACCACGATCCCCGCAAAATTTATGTATTGCCACCCAATGTCGCCGAAGCCTCGACCGGCGTGGCCCACAGCCCGACCACTCACTTAGGTTTTTGCCGCGAAATGCGCGATCTGCAATCGATCACTCGCGATATCACCGCACAGATGAAAGATCTTTCCGACCAAAAAGTCGAAGCGCAGAAAGAAAATGATAAGATCTTTGAAGATCTGAAAAAAGCCCGCAAAGAAGCGGCCGCTTTCGTGGAGGAAAAACAACTGGGAACAATCAAGGATCTCGACGATCGCATCCAAGATATGGAAGATCGTTTGACTGTCCTGTACCAGTCAGCTGAAACATGCAGCAGTGCTTGTGAGCAAATCAACGAAGACATCTCAAACACCGAGCACGACCGCACACAGGCTCGCCGTGATCGCCGGGCGTTGGCTCAGCAACATGCCGAAGACGTTCGCATTTATGACCGTAAAAAAGCCGTGGTTGCCGCTTTGGAGCAAAACTACAAAGACGCCAACAATAACTACAACCAATTGCTTCGCGAGTACAATCAGCTGCACACAGACTTCTATAACATGTACTCGACTTACTCGAAGCTTGACGGCATGACGGTGTCGTTCACGTACAAAAGCCACTGGGATCAAAACGTCGCGACTCTTCGCGCCGCCAATCCAAATCTCGAGTTCGTAAAGATCGCCACAGAAAATGCAAAAGTTTACGCAAGTCTGATGGGCGTCAAGGACGTTCCGGGAAACTCGGCGATTATCTCTTACCTGAGCCCAGGAAAAGTCGAAGAAGACCACATGTCCTACCCTTCTTTTCCAACAGCAATCCAAAACGAGGTGATCTTGTCGTTGGTTGGCGCTTGCCCGATTCAACATCCAGAATATTTCGATATCCGCGAAGGATCCGGTGCTGACAAAATGGCCTATGGCGTGACCATCTCTTATGACTATGGCGTGACCATGCAACTCAAGGCTGAAGCCAAATACAACATGTACAAAATGTACCAGAAGATCGTCTCTTCAGGTTCATCTGGCGGGTTCTTCTCTTCTCGTTCAT
>CBIHPB010000394.1:0-3416 GCA_966211485.1 uncultured Bdellovibrio sp. | reverse complement strand
TCCCAGCGAGTAGAAAGTCGCCACATTGTTCACAAGCTGACACTTCCACAAAAATGCATCGGCACTGTCGACCATCGAAAGATCCGTGCAACTGCTCAGGCCTGACAAAATCACCTTTCGCAGCACAGCCCCGTGCAGGCAATTGGAAGCTGGACTGCAAGCCGTGTCAGTTGCGTGCAATTTGTCGGCTCCATCATCCAGCACGTAATCATTCCAGTTGGCACCGTGATTCGGATACAGTGGCAAAACCGAAATGGTCAGAGAAGAAAAGTCAGGTCCCGAAGGAGAGCCGGGCAATCGCGTGGTCGGCGTTGTGGTGGTGCCATCCGAAGTGCTGGCATCCATGAAAGTTTTGGTGCAGGCCAGATTGAAGACAAAGCAAATCCCCGCGAACCCAAAACTGAGTCCGCGCAGAAGTCTGCGACTTGTCTCAAAAATGCCCGTCATTCTTTTCACCTCAACCCGGACCTTGAGTCGCCGAAATTAGGAGAATGCTGAAAGGTCTCAAGACTTTATCGGTGAGTTTAAACCCACTCTTAAAGGATTCTTGATTCGATTTACGAAGTATTCGCTTTGTCTCAGACTGAGAATTCCATTTTGAATCACTTCGGCTGTTTTGAGAGAGAAAGTTCGACAGTTTTTTTGTTGAGTTGAGACTTTTTAATCACAAACTCTCACTGATTCAAGTTGCTTGGTTGGAGTGAAGTTTCACCGAAATGTGAATTGCCTCGAATCGAGACTGTAAACCGAGACGATGACTCAAGCCTCTGACTCGGGGCCTCTAGAAGCGGCCGCCCAAAAACAGCAGGCCATTCAGAAGCGTCGAGTACACTTGAGTGCCGTGAATATCGGACAGCAAAGTGTCGACCAAAACCTTTCCGCCCAACGAATAACTTTTGTAAGTAAATCCAATCGACGCATTGGCATTCGCCTTCAAGGCTCCGGTTGTCAGAGTTCCCAGTTCATCTTCGGTTTCATCGATTCGCTGGTGCTGAACTCCGCCGCCGACCAAACCTTGAACCGTGATAAACACCGGCGAGTACACCCAGGTGTAACCATAGCCTCCGCCCAACCCTGCTGTATCGAAAATTCCCGTCTTCAACGTCGGCGGCTCTTTCAAAGAGTTCGCCTCGGATCCCGGTACAAAACTTCCGCCTCGGTTCATTTCCAGGTGATTGTAAAAGGCGGTCCAAATAAAACTGCCACCGCTGGCGGTTTGAACTTCGGTTTGACTGAAGGCCGCCATCAAACTGTATTTTTCAGGTTCCAGCACCAGATAGTAATTCAGTCCGTAATTGGTGATCTCGGCATCCGGCAATTGCGGATAGCGCTCGGGCTTGTTGAGACTGAATTCCGACCAGGGACTGGCGACATAAAATCCCCGGTAATTTTGCAGGTAAATATCCAACCCATGCTGGCGCCAGTAGCGGCTCAGTAAAAAATTGAAATTCTGCGACTGTCCCCGGCGATCGATCTCCTCTTTGGGAATCGGCAAGGCCGCGCTTAATGTCAGACCAAAACTTTTCCACTGCAGCTGCATCCCGGCGCGCGGACTGAAGTTGGGAACGTAGGCCACCCCGTAAACATCCGGGGCCCCCAGATAAAAGCTGTACACTGGAAATTCCATCAAAGCGCGAAACAGTCCGACCTCAGCGACCGGCGCAAACATCGAGGCTTGCGCATCCTCAGGGCTGGTGGCGTCAGAAGCCAAAGCCGGCGGTTGCAGTTCTGGAAGCACAGGTTGCTCTTCGGCTGCGGCATAAATGGCCCCAAAAAGCAGAAAAAAGACTGTTAGGTTCTTCACTGCTTAATAGTGTGACAGGCTTCCAGCGTTTGCCTAGCTTTTTCAGATTGTAAAACCAGTCTTTTTGCATTTATTCTTGGACTCCATGGCCGAACCCAAACAAGAAAACGCCCTTCTCAATCTGCTTTTTAATATCGCCATCCCAGTCATGATCCTCAATAAGGCATCGGCAAAGCTGGGCGCCTTCAATGCCCTGATTATCGCACTGGCTTTTCCTTTGGTTTACGGACTGACTGACTTGTATCGAAAGCGAAAATGGAATCCATTCTCGCTTCTGGGATTTACGAACGTGCTTGTCACAGGAAGTCTGGCCGTTGCGGGCCTCGGTGGCATCTGGTTTTCAATTAAAGAAGCTTTCTTTCCGCTTTTGATCGGTATCTTTGTTTGGATCTCTTCCATCCGGGGAAAGCCATTCGTACAGACCTTCTTGCTCAATCCCGCGACCATGCAGCTGGATGTGATCAACGAAAAACTCAAAGAATTCCAAAAAGAGGCCGAGTTTCTGAAGCATCTGCAGTTTTCGACAAAATTATTGGCCTGCTCGTTTTTCCTGAGCGCCACATTGAATTTCCTTTTGGCTCAGCGGATCTTCCTGCCGCTGGATCCGATGTTGGATGCCGAAGGCAGATCGCAAGCTTTGAATCACCAGATCGCCGAAATGACGACCTATTCGGCCATGGTGATCGTGGTGCCGTCGATTTTCTTCTTGATGTTTATTCTGTGGCATTTGCTGAAAGGCATTCGCGAGCTCACAGGCCTGCAGACGGATCAAATCCTGAAAGGATAGCCTATGAAGCAACTGATTTTGATTTCCGCGATTTTCGTCAGCCTTCAGTCTTCGGCTTTGGCTTCGGACTGCCGGGAAAAAATCATCTCGGAAGCTTCGCCAAACGATCGCTTGGAATCTCTGTATCAGTGTCAGCTTTCACAAACCGAGGTTGGCAGCCCTGATGATAGTTACGACAGTCTTTGTTATGGCTCGTACAAAGATCAATACAGCGGTTTTCAAAGCACTTGGTTTAAGACCTACCGCTACAACGAAGGCTTGGCTGGTGGATATCTCACCATTGTCGTGCAAAAAGCTTCGGGCCAAGTTTCCGACGGCTATGTGAAGCAAAGCCCATCTCTGCTGATTTTGGGAAGCACCGACCACACCTCGGGCACCACCGGTCAAAAGTGGATCGAGGAAACGGTCGTCGCTTTGAGCAGCCCTTGGGCCATCGTTTTTAAAACCTACAAAAAAGGTTGGCTTGGCAACAAGCTCACGTCTGCTGCGACTTACACCTGCCAGCGCCTGCTGTAATTTGAAATCACGGAAAGATTAGAATTCACCTGGATCATCGAAGATCGGTGGCGGCACGCTGTCGTCAAAATCGACTGGTGGCGGTGGTGGTGGAATTTCAGGCTCAAAGAATTCCGGCGCAGTCGGCGCCGCTGAAACCGGTGGGTTGAAATCCGGTGGCGGATTGTTGGGTGAGAAACCGCCGCCGCCAAAATCTGTACTTCCACTGGATGAGCCCGGGCGCCCCGAAAGCTTTCCCACAGATTTGAGCAAATTCGGGTGGTACAAAGCGCGTTTTCTGATTTCAGCGCGATCGACTTTTTCGGCCAA
>CBIHPB010000393.1:0-3423 GCA_966211485.1 uncultured Bdellovibrio sp. | reverse complement strand
AGCAGACGAGCATATCAAATTGGGAGCCCGCATGGTGGATTTCGCCGGTTGGCTGATGCCCATCCAATACAAGGGCCTGCGCGAAGAGCACGATTGCGTGCGAAACAACGTGGGTCTGTTCGACGTCTCTCATATGGGCGAAATTCGCGTTAAAGGGCCTAAGGCGCTGGCGACCCTGGAATGGCTGACCACCAACGACGTCTCAAAATTGAACAATTCAGAAGCGCAATATTCTTTGCTGCCAAATGATCAGGGCGGCCTGGTGGATGACATTATCGTTTACTGTATCGAGAAGGATCAGGATTACCTGGTCTGCGTGAATGCTTCGAACAAAGACAAAGACTTTCAGTGGATGCAGAAGAATAACAAAGGCGCTGACATCAGTGACGAGTCCCAACAATGGGGACAGATCGCGATTCAAGGTCCGAAAGCACTGGCCTTGTTGGACAAAGTTTTTGCTCAAAAAATCAGCGACATGAAAAGCTTCACCTTCAAGGTTTCAACTTTCGCAGGTGCCGCGGTGATTATCGCTCGCACTGGTTATACGGGCGAAGCGGGAGCCGAAGTCTTCATCGAGGCTCCGGCGACGGCTCACCTGTGGACGACTTTGCTTGAGCAAGGCCAAGAATTTGGTGTGCAGCCGATCGGCCTGGGCGCGCGGGATACGCTGCGAACAGAAATGAAGTATAGCCTTTACGGTCACGAGATTGATGACACGTCGAATCCTTATGAAGCGGCCTTGGGCTGGGTGATTAAGCCTGCGAAAAAAGACTTCCTTGGAAAAGCGAAGATCGTGGGTGCCAAAGAAAAGGGCCTGACCCGCAGTCTGATCGGATTCAAAATGCTGGAAAAAGGAATTCCTCGTCAGGGCTATAAGCTGTTTTCGACCGATGGAAAAGAGATCGGTATCGTGACAAGTGGCACACACTCGCCCACTTTGGACGAGCCGATTGGAATCGGATACCTTGCGACGCCGTATGTCGCCGAAGGGACCGAGTTTGCGGTTGATATTCGCGGTCGCAAAGTGAAAGCAAAAGTTTGCAAAACGCCGTTTGTTTCGAGATAACAGTCCTGCAAAATTTCAGCGAGGTTTTTGAGAATGGGTACATTTCACGTTCCGGAAGATTACTACTACACAAAAGATCACGAGTGGGCACAGGTCGACGAAAACATCGTCACTGTCGGCATCACTGAGTTCGCGCAAAACTCTTTAGGCGAGATCGTTTATGTAGAGCTTCCTGAAGAAGGCTCAAAGGTCACCCAGGGTGATTCTTTCGGCGTCATCGAAAGCGTGAAAGCTGTCAGCGACTTATTCGCGCCTGTCAGCGGCACGGTGATCGAAATCAATCAGAGCCTGGGTGAAGACCCTGCCGTTCTGAATGACGATCCTATCAATGACGGATGGCTGATCCGCATCGAGATGGACACTGAAAAAGAGCTGGCCGCTTTGATGCGTGCCCCAGACTATAAGAAATTGATCGCTGAAAATAAGTAGTTCGTAGTACTCTGTTTTTAGTTTTGTTTGCTCTTAAAATTTTCTAAATCGAGGCGCGACCAAGGAGAGCGTGCTAATAGCACGCCGACGCCCGAGCAACGAAGAGTTAGAAGATTTTAAGAGCAAACAAAAAGCCCGATTGGTGAAATTGGCAGACACGCTAGACTTAGGATCTAGTGCGCAAGCGTGGGGGTTCAAGTCCCTCATCGGGCACCACTTCTCGTCCCTTTCCGAATCCCAAATTTCCTACTCCAAATACTCGGACAGTCCTCGCTGACGGTCGCCCTTTGGGCGTACCTGCTGCGGAACTCGCATTTGGAGTAGGAAATTTGGGATTCGGGGAGCTTCGTAGGGCTGGTGCCCGACTGAGGGGCTTTTCATAGGGAGGACAAAACGTCGTGTTACAGTCACTCTGGCGTACCACTGATAAAAGTATTCTGGCCAAACTGGCTATCGGTTTTTACAATGAGTTATGGCCCAAGCTAAGACCCAAACTTACTCCCATGACGAGCTTCTGAAATCTATCGACGAGGTCAACATCAAAGCCGGGAAGGATTACTACCTTCTTCCCTGCTATGAGATCGCGTTTTACGGATCAGAAATTCCGAAAGAGTCCGTGCCGGCGATTCTTGCGGCCGCTGAAGCCATTCAAAAGTTTTATCCCAATGCCTTCACGCACTGGCGCGATTCCGGCAAGAAAACGAAGGTCTCGAAACGAAAAACGTCGCTTGAGAAATGCGTTGAGTCCGGACTTCACGTTTCAAAAAAACCGCCGTTGCTGACGGGACTCGAGCTTTTGTCTGACGAATGGGAATCACGCACACGCCTTCCCGCAATTGATTTTTCGGCGCGCTCGCTTTCAAAAAGCACCTACTTCTGCAACAGTCTCCGCATCCGCCTTCCGATCGATTTCCCAGAGCCCGAAAAGAATCTCAGAAAAATGGCGGACACGATTGCCAAGATCTTTCCTCTCGAGGCCGGTTACGCCGGTTGGTCCATCGATGAAGAGATCGGTGAGAAATCTTCGAATGAAGTCTTCTATTCGGACATTTATCGTCAGTGGTTGCTCCACTACCCAGCCCTTCAGTACTGGGCGACATCACTTTGGAATGATCTTCGTAATGGCATCTACTCGCGCTCTTGGCTTACCTATGTCGGTGAAAAATTCCTGACTCGCAAACTGACAAAATGCGACCAAGCCATCAAAAGCTTCCGCGAATCAGGAGCTGATGCGGAACTTGTGGGAAAAACCGTCGTTCTTTTAAAAATGCCCGGCGAAATGAGTCCCACAAATACGGACAAAACCGTTGGCCATGCGCTGGCGCGATTTAAAATCGCACCCGATATCCAGAAGTATTCCTCGGAACCGGGTCTTTCGTTCGAAGAAAAAATCGAGCGCTACAACACGACTTTTCCCGACTGAACTCCCGAGCTGTCAAAAACTTCGTCACGTTTAGCGATGGCATCGCTCTTGCTGACTGATTTGGTATGCGTGCTCCCCTTTTTAAATCCATTCTCGTCTTAGTGGGCAGTCTCCTGCTGGCTGCTTCAAGTTCGGCTTCGCTGCTTTGCTATCGGACCCAGTCAATCTTATTGAAACCTTCGTCGTTGAAGGCCTTTCTGGAACGCCAGCCTTTATCTCCCGAAGCTGCCTATGAGGTTCAGCATCAGGCGGGGCTGCTTTTCTATAAACTGACAACTGGAGAAACGGCCCCGCGTATTTTCGATGCTGAGTTCATCAAGCAAGTCCGAGCTCTGGTCTCAGAGGCGAGAAGCGCGACAGAACTTGGCGAAGTTAAAAAGCGAGACCGACTTGTCAGAAAATTGCAGGCCTTGCTGAATGACTCACTCTACTTTCCCATTCGTGATGCAGAAGGAGCTCGGGCCGAATTCCTGATCGATCCCGGGGCCTTCCGTCCGCTGGTTTT
>CBIHPB010000392.1:0-3433 GCA_966211485.1 uncultured Bdellovibrio sp. | reverse complement strand
CTGCTTCCATAAATTCGGTTGCGGGATCAAAACGAGTTTCTGAATAACCAACAGGTTGTTTCATCCACTGTTCCAATTCCCCGCCAATTTCGTTCCAGAGATCCGAAGCAAGACTTCGAGATGTCCAGTAAGGTGTAATTACTCTCATTTCAAACCTCCTTTTTGGTTTCGTTGCTTTCTTAAAAATTGTTTTTTCATTTTCGGTCGTCAAGTTCCTGCTTGAAAATTTTTTGAGACATCATCGTCAATTTCTTTTTCATAATGAGACTCGGACTGATTACGACAGGAAACCTGAGTTAGTTCGCTGCGATCGAAAACCGTTTCTAGTGATCTTGCTAATGTGGAAGTGTCAGCGCAAAAAGGCGATGGCTGAAGTATTCGAGCGACCGGCGCCTTCATGGCCAATAAATCCGCTTTTTGAATGTCGTTAATGATACCCGTGACGACCGCCAAAAGCGAAATCGTACCAACTCCCATTAGGAAACTTTGACCAATTTTACGCAACGCTTGTGTCATGGCTGTCCTCCTGGCGAACTCGGGTTTGAAATCGTTTTGCCTTCCAGCGATTTAACCTACGCCGCATTTGTTCTGAAAGCCGGTGCGTGACTTCGTTTAATCCACGTCCGACAGAAGAAGCGAAAAATGATTCTGCTGACGAATTCACTTCGATGAGCCCCTTCAATAGATCTCCTTTTCGTGAAAACGAAGCGCGTAAGTAGGATCCATCCGGCGATTCATCGTAAATTTCCTGAAGTGTCGAATCCACTTGTGACTTGGTGAATTCAGACGGATGAAATCCGTGATAGCGAACGTGAATATTTCCAAATTTCATAAACATCCCCCTTCTCAATGTTGGTTGAAGATTGAAAACATGCGTACCGAATGTAATGAATTTGAAAATGCTAAAGTGGAGGGGGTATCGCCAAAAAGAAGAATTTGATGACTGGTTTGAAAATACCATTTTTCATATCGAATCCTCCTTCCGCAAAGCGGGTTTTTTGGTCGTCAATAGGCTGTAAAATGACTTTGGGTTTTGGAAAAAAACTGTCAAGTCGGGAACAGTTTTTCAAATATTTTCGGATATTTAGCGGGTCCAGTAAAGGCGCCATGTCTTAACGACATCTAAAGGTGAGCAGCAACGAAGGTGGCATCGAAATTAGATTTTAATGCGAAAGCGGCAATAGATGAATCAGCGGATTTTTTAAGTCCACAGATTGTGGACAGAGAATGATATTGATAGTTACACATGGACCAGCTGTTGACGAAAAAATATCAGGTCTTTTTTCTCTGACACAAGCAGTGTAAAACAAAAGGTAACTTGAACATTTAAAGGTGCTTATGACGAAGTGGATTTCGCTCTTGGTTTTTTTGATAGGAATGGGTGCGCACGCCGAGCGACGCCACTCGATTGAACTGTCTGGTGCTTTAGCTGATCCAAAAATCAAAACACTGACGGTCGAAATTCTCTCAAAAGATTTTCCAAAGTTATCGGTGGTTGAAACCGAATGGCGGGACGAAGGAAAGCATCAGTTTCAAGGAGTCTCGATGCAGGATTTCGTTCACAAGTATGCTGCGCCCGGCGTAACGAAAGCCAAAGTGACGGCGACAAATGATTACTCTCAGTCACTGACGACAAAGGACTGGGATGATTGGGGAGCTCTTTTAGCTTTTCAGGAAGATGGCAAAATTATTACGACCAAAAATAAGGGAACTTTTCGAATCGTCTATCCTTATCAAAAATTTGATAAAGACTTGTCTGTGAAATCCATGCTAGAAAGCAATTCGATCTGGCAGGTGATTAAGGTTGAATTTATCAAATGATCGCTGCCGGGCCAAATGAGAGCACTCGTTGAAAAAAACGCTTCAGTGGATCTTTTTCTCTTTGTTATTGGTCGTCACAGCGATGGTTGTGATCCGCACCTATCGCACGTCTCAAGCGTTGGAGAAATATTCACGGCGTGAATTCGACGTGAAGTTGGGGATTCGCGCCGCAACTCAAGTTCGTTTTCACACGAACACCATATATCTGATCGCCAATCACATCGATGATTTGGATTTCAAAAAATTAAACTGGGATCAGCGGCTTGAGCCCATGTACACGGCAATCGAAGCCGCGATTGCTCAGCTGGATAATGGGCTTTTGGCTGAAGACAAAGCTTATCTCAGTCCTTTGATGGACCGAATTTACAACATCTTGGATGGCATTCCAAAATCTTCTCCAGGTGAACAGCGACAGGCATTGGATGAAATTCGCAAGCTGTGCAAAGATATCAGCGAAAGGGCTGTCGCAGCTGAAAACCAATTTGTCCGTCAAATCGCCGAACAATCCACCGACCTTAATTCCGGACAGTTCGACAACAGCGTTTACTTCTACATTCTGACTTTCATTTTTCTTTGCTATTTTACGGCGCTGGCGATTCAAATTTATTGGCGCGATCGCGCGACACTGAAACTGGTTGAAGCCAACCGACAGCTGGATCAAGAGAAGATGCATCGTTTTCAGCTTGGAAAGATGTCGACTCTTGGTGAAATGGCAGCCGGTGTCGCGCACGAATTGAATAATCCACTGGGAATTATTTTTGGCTATCTCTTAAAGATTCGAAGATTGGCCGAGCAACCAAATCAAGGTGCAGAAATTCGTGCGACCGTCGATAAAATCGAACTCACAGCCAACCGAATTTCAAAAATCGTCAAAGGTCTTCTGGATTTTTCCCGTGATGGATACAAGGATCACTTTATTCCTGTGCCGCTTACCGAAATCATCGATGAAACGTTGATGCTTTCAAAAGTTCGGCTGACCCGCCGAAATATTCAGCTCAATCTGCAGGACTGTCCGAAGGATGTTTATCTGAACTGCAAACCAACGCAGATTTCCCAAATCCTTTTGAACCTGATCAACAATTCGGCCGATGAAATCGAACCAAAGCCCGAGCCTTGGATTCAGATCTCTTATTTCCAGTCGAAGGAAAAAATCCAAATCTGGGTGACCGATTCAGGTTCAGGAGTTCGCAAGGAAATCCAGGACAAGATCTTCAATCCCTTCTTCACATCGAAAGAAGTCGGAAAAGGTGTGGGCTTGGGCTTAAGTATTTCAAAAGGAATCGCCGAAGATCACAATGGCCGGTTATTTCTGGACACCGAAAGCGAGCAAACACGATTTATCCTTGAGATCCCGCTTTATCAGTTTGCAGAAACTTCATCCGAATAAACGAATCACATTTTTGATGCACAGAAGCACTAAAGGGAATCAGGTACCTTTAAGAGACGAAGACGTTAACTAGAAACAGAACGACTACCGAACACACGAAGAGGACGACAAGTTGACGAGGTAGCATAGACTCAAAAACTCCTTTTTTGATCTATTAGTTTTTCATCACAAAGATATCGGGATAATTTCGGCCAAACTCTTCGGAATCCATTCCGTAACCGACAA
>CBIHPB010000391.1:0-3461 GCA_966211485.1 uncultured Bdellovibrio sp. | reverse complement strand
CAACGACTGCCATCCCAAGCGCAGCAGCGCCAAATCTGGAAGCTCAAGCTCTTGGCCTTTGTGAAAACAAGTTGTGCGATTTCTTCCGAATTCGAAATGTAGTTCGAGAGGGTCGAAAATTTCCGTCTCACACTGGGATTTGTGAAAGGACTCGACTAGCCTTTTGAGAGACGCTGTCGAGGAATCTGATGAAAGCAGCCAGATCTTCATATAGCATTGAACTATGGCATCTTTTCGCGCAGAACTCAAAGGCCGAGATTTAATTGAAATCACAGCCGCCGATCAACCCGGTGGAAAGACCCAAATCAAAGCGATGGGTTGCACCGAGCTTCTCTCTTTGCTGCGCAAGTACCAAGTGCAGCACGGCAAAGACCCCATGCATTGGCCGGTTCCAACTGGCAGCTCGCATTCGGAATTGTTGCTGAAAGAAGTCCTTCTAAAGTTTCGGGGCCAGTGGAATTACCCCTACGGTCACGAAGAGCTTTGCCACTGCCGCAGTGTCGCGACCGATAAAGTTGATCAAGCCATCATTGCTGGTGCTCATCAGTGCGAAGTGGTCTCAAGACAGACGGGTGCCAGCATGGCCTGTGGTACCTGCCGGCCTGACGTTCAAAAAATTATTGATTATCGCCTGAAGAATCAGGCTTCGTAGAGTTAATCGGCGGAGCGCCACTCTTCCCAGTCGTATCTTCCACAATTTTCTCTGGAAAAGTCCCAGTCTTCTGATAGTGCTCAAGCATCGGCAAAAGCTTGCGTCGGCAAGATCCACCGCAGGGCCCGACTCCCGCCGTGGTCGCATCGAAAATCTTGTTCATCGTATCGCAGCCATCGCGAATGGCTTGTTCGATTGTCCCGCGGCTGACGTTGTTGCAGCGACAGATGATGGGGGAATTTCGTTTATTGTTTCTCATTATTTCCGTGAAGTCGGAATGCCATCAAGCAAGGTGGTGAGTTCATTGACGACGCGCTCTTTAAGGCCTTCGTAGGCGCCTTTAACAAACGCGCCGGCGGCATGCACGTGACCGCCGCCGCCGATATTTTCGGCGACTGACAGGACTTCGATTTTGCCTTTGCTGCGCAGACTGATTTTGTATTCATTGGTCGCGTCTTCGCGGAACAGGGCCGCTGCTTCCAAAGTTTCAATATTCATCAGCATGTCGATCACATCGCGTGAATCGTCTGGCTCGAGATTGTAGTGAAAGAGATCCGCGTCTTTCAATCGCAGCACCGCGAGCTTGCCGTCGGCAAAGTACTCGATCTGCCCCAGTGCTCGCGCTAGGAAAGCCATCTTCTGCACGGTTTGATTGCCGAACAGGTGGCGGTGAATTTCTTCGGTGTCGATTCCATGCTCCATCATCTCGGCCGCAATTCGGTGAGACATCGGAGAATTTCGGACAAAGCGATAAAGCTGAGTATCAAAGGTGATGCTAGTGTAAAGCGCACGTGCGACCTCGCGATTGATCGGCAGTCCCAAATCCTTGATCAGACGGTACGACATCTCTCCGGTGCTGGCCGAAGTCACATCGATCCAGCTATCTTTCGTCGGCACAGGGCCCTGTTTTAAAACTGGGTGATGGTCCACGAAGGCCACAGTCTGGCTGATCTTCTTCATCTGTGAGAACAAAGGCTCGACCAAGCGCTCGTCATTGGTATCAAAAATCAGAGAGAGATCCAGTGCGTCCGGAAGCTTCGAATCTTTTTCGAAATATTGAATCCAGCGGTCGGGTTGCAGGAAACGATATTTTTTCGGAGTCGGATCGACGTTGACGATTTGAACCGAGCGGCCGGCGGCTTTCAAAGCATGGAACAAGGCCAGCTGTGCTCCTAAACCGTCTCCA
The DNA here is from genome assembly GCA_966211485.1 of uncultured Bdellovibrio sp. Taxonomy (GTDB): domain Bacteria; phylum Bdellovibrionota; class Bdellovibrionia; order Bdellovibrionales; family Bdellovibrionaceae; genus 21-14-0-10-47-8. The sequence goes on along the minus strand of CBIHPB010000391.1, from coordinate 1,623 downwards.
TCGCACTGTCGATGAGTCGACAGAAGAATGCTTTTGGCGTTTTGAATCCGGCTTGAGAGAATCTTCATGAACTTCATATTCTAGAGGCCCTTATGCAGGTGTTCAATCTGTGCCGGTCTTTCTGGACCGGTCCGGGTTTGCTTAAAAACTGGTCAAATAACACTTTGCATAATCAATGAATACTTGTTGGGAATTCGGCCATTTGGTAGCACTCTTACCTCTTTTGAAGGAGCCGTATTCATGAGTGCAGCAGGCAACGATAAAATGCCAATGACAGCCCAAGGTAAAGTCCAGCTTGAGACTGAGCTGAAGCGTCTATTGCACGAGGAGCGTCCTGCAATTATCCGAGCGATTGAAGAAGCTCGTGCTCAGGGTGATATCAGCGAAAACGCGGAATATGAAGCTGCCAAAGAGCGCCAAATCATGTTTGAGGGCCTAATTGCTTAAATTCAAGGCAAAATCGCCAGCGCTGAGGTCATCAACCCATCTGAAATCAAGGCGGACCGAGTCGTTTTCGGCGCGACCGTGACGATTTCAGACGTGGAAGAAGAAGACCAAGTGACTTATCAAATCGTCGGTATCGATGAAGCGGATGTCAAATCCGGCAAAATCTCGATCATGTCGCCAATTGCGCGCGCCTTGATCGGTAAAAAAGTTGGTGACGTCGTGACCGTTCACTCGCCAAAGGGTGAAAAAGAGTACGAAGTCGTCGGATTTAAGTACGTCTAACAGTTCCTTCCGACATCTGTTGCTTTTTAGCCTATAAATTTGTCGCTCGTATTGCCACGATGCGGGGATCTCGCTTTTTAATCTAAGCCTTGCCACAATATCGGGGATGATTTCGCGCAAAAAATCCAATCCCAATTCCGAAAAAGATCTGGTGGCCGAGCAGCCCGGTCTTGGGATGAGTTTTATCGGGATTTTTTTGGCGTTCTTCGTCGGCATTGCCATTCGTGCTGCCATTTCGCCGGACCGGGTGAAAGAGCATCTCGAAAAAGCGACTCAGAAAATTCACCGCGATATCAATGTCACCTTTGGACATGCCTATGTCAGCCTTGCGGATGGAATCTGGCCGGATCTTTCGGTGGTGATCGAAGATGTGAAGCTGACGTCGACGAAGTCTTGCTGGCTGAAGCCACTGGCTGAAATCAATGAGATCCGTCTGCCACTGTCGATGCGCCATCTTTTCAAAGGGCAGATTTTGATTCACGAAGTTTTAGCGGGCGAAGTGAATCTCAGTCTTCGTGAATCCTACGCCGAATGTCCCTCGACCGAGCGAGCCCCGCAGTCTGCTCGTGAAGATGGAAATAAAACAGCTGGTGCGCAGTCTCAACCAGTTGGTGGCGAGTCAGGCGGGAATCCGCTGGGCGCGGGGACTGGACTTGCGAAATCTTCCGAGTCATCACCTGGATTTGAAAACGTCAAACGCAACAATCCCATCGACTTTATCTCGATCAAGCATCTGAACATTCACTATCTGCCGGTCGCCTTCACTTCGGTTTATATCGAAAATTTTTCGGTGCAGTTGAAAGCGGAAAATCCGCGCTGGATTCATTTGGGCGGGAAGGTGATGCTCAACCGCGATGTGGATTCTTACGATTCAGGTGCCTATGCCAATCTGTC
>CBIHPB010000390.1:0-3474 GCA_966211485.1 uncultured Bdellovibrio sp. | reverse complement strand
GGTCGACCTTCACCTGCACGTAACCTTCGTTAAAGTACAAGTAGCGCAGGCGCTGAACATCGACGTCGAAAATATCCTGCTTGTAGGCACCGGATCCCGACAGCGCGCTGAAGAATCCGCCTTCGTTGGTTTGCATACGGCTTTTCAGGTAGCCGTCTTTCAGTTTGCGGTTACCCAAGAAAGTGATCTTCTTCACTTTCACTTTGTCGTTTTCTTTGATCGAAAATGTGATCTTGACGGATTCGTCTTGCTTCACGTCCTCGACCTTCTGGTCAATCTTAACCAGGAAGAAGCCCTTGTCCTCGTACATCTTCTGAAGCTTGTCAGTCGCTTCACGAAGTTTTGTGACGTTGATGATTTCGTAAGTCTTCAGTCCCGAAGCTTCCAAAAGCTCATCCGTCTTCAGCTCGGAATTTCCTTCGAAAACGATTTCAGCGATCGATGGCTTCTCGATCACCCAGTAAGTCAGATCGACTTGGCTGCCAGAAGTTTCGCGGCTGACTTGCACATCGTAAAAGTATCCGCTTTTGAAAAGGCTTTGAATGTCTTCGCGAACCAGTTCGTCCGAGTAAGGACCTGAAAGTTTCGTCTTCAAACGAGTTTCAATGGCATCTTTTTCGATTTTCTTATTGCCCTTGATCTCGATCTGCCGAACGATCATTCCCGATTTTGTCACGGGCGCTGTCAGCGATTGAGTCGAAGAAGATTTCGCAAGGGCCGCCGATGGTGCGGTTGCATTCGCCGCCGGAGTTTGGCGAGTGACGGGCGCTTTGCTGACTTTTGGCGGAAGCTTTGTGGGTCGCTGTGGCTGTGTTTGAGCGAATGCATGACCAGCAATGAAATGGCTCGTCAAAAAAACCAGAAGAGATGCTGCGAGTTTAGGCAAAAAAGCACCCATTTTCTGCGCTGGGTCTTCGCTGTTGTACCGTTTCAAACCTTTTCCCCGTTCATCTCAAGTTGCATTTCCAGCTGGTTCGTCCTTAATCGCTTCTACTAAAACCGAAATTCTCTTAAATTTCCCAGTCGTTTTAATGGTTTAGAATTAAGTCAGTGAAGCGTAACAGGCGCCCCGACCAAAGTCAATCACACCCAACGCCCATCCGAGATGCGATGAACCTTTCCGAACTTTCGCGAGAAGTTCGGATCGTGAGTCACCACGATCAAAGTTAATCCCAAACTCTCTTTCAGCTGGAAAAACAAATCCTGAATCATGCCACTGTTCTGTGAATCCAAATTTCCCGTGGGCTCATCGGCAAAAAGAATCTGCGGACGACAGATCAACGAGCGCGCAATCGCCACCCGCTGAAGCTCTCCACCCGACAATTGTGACGGAAAATGCGTCATGCGAGTCGTCAGCCCCATCTGCTTCAGCAACCCTTCCGCTCGTCCCAATGCTTCTGTCTTGTCGAGACCCGCGACCCGCGCTGGAATCATGACATTCTCCAGCGCGTTGAATTCGCTCAAGAGATGGTGGAATTGAAATACAAATCCCATCTCCTGATTGCGAAACTGCGCAAGCTCTTCATCGCTCATCGCCAAAAGCGAGCGCCCTTGAAAAAACAAATCTCCACTGGTGGGACGATCCAGCGTTCCGAGGATATGCAGGAAGGTGCTTTTCCCCGCACCTGACGAGCCGACAATGCAAATTGCCTCGCCCTTTCGAATGTCGATCGAAAGATCTTTGACGATTTCGAGCTCCCCCGTTCCCTGAGGATAGATCTTGCGAATTTTTCGAGCCGACAAAAGGATCTCACTCATTTTTCAAGCCCTCCACAGGAGACAGGCTGGCACCACGCAAAGCGGGAGCCAAAGTCGCCAAAAAACAAATTAGGATTGTCGCCACTGCAATTGCCGATGCATCGGTGAAACGAAGCGAGAGATCGATGCGATCGACCTTGTAGATGCTTCCCGGCAAGAGCCCATAATGCGATTCCACCCAGCCAAATAAAAAACACAGTCCAAGCCCCAAAATCATCCCGCCACCAAGCCCCAAGGCGCCCATCAAAAGCCCCTGCCAACAAAAAATCTGGACGATCCCACGCGCCGAAACTCCGAACGCCTTCAGAAGGCCGATTTCAGAAAATCGCGTGACGACGTTGATGTACAAGGTGCTGGCGACATTGAAAGCGGCCGCGATGACGATGATCAAAATCACAAAAAAGATCACGATCTTTTCAATGCCGACGGCCTGAAAGAGATTTTCATTCACGTCATGCCAGTCTTTGACTGAATATCCCAAACCCAATTCCCGGCTGATCGCAGCCGAGATCTCGCGAGCTTTGTCGATGTCCTTAAAGCGAAGGATCACGCCCGAATAGCGGTCACCGATTTCCGCCAGCGCCTGGGTCACACCAATCGAGGTCAGAATCATGCGCTGATTGTATTCGTATTTTCCCAGATCGACGATGCCGGCGACTTTGAAAGCGCCAATCTTTCGCCGAAACTGATTGGGATCAAGTTCATTGCGAAGCGGAAGCACGATGCGAAACTCTTCCCCCACTTCAAGCCCCATGGATTTGGCAAGTCCCAAACCAATCACCGCAGGTGCAAATTTGTCGTCTGTGTTTTGGGTGAGCTCAAGCTTTCCTGCCGTCAGCCGGCTCTCAAGCCCCAAGGTCGATCGCACCGTATCCGGATCCACACCTTCCAGCATCACGCCAGACAGTTTTCCCTCTCTGGCAATCACCGCTTCGAAATAACTAAATCGCGTCGAAGCCACCAAATCACTAGTCACTTTTCTGGTGCGCTCGATCAGTTCATCTTTTGTCAGTTGTTGATTGTGGCCCCGGATCAGAATCTGCACGTGTCCGGTGACATCGGCTACACTGTTTTTCAAAGTCGATTCAAACCCGCTCATCACGGCCATCGAAACAACCAGACAAGCTACGCCTAAAATCAATCCCACTAAGGCATTCACGCCGGAAAGCGAGAACAGCTGCGAATGCTTGGAGAGAAGCATCCGGAAAGCCATCCAAAAGTGGAATTCGATATTCTTCAAGTCCGCGCCTCGGGAGCCGGATGTCCCAGCTGAGCTTTCAGATAGGACATGATAAATCCCTGAAGCTCGCCGTCCAAAACATCTTGCGCCTGATTGGTTTCAAAATCGGTGCGGTGATCTTTGATCATCTGGTAAGGGTGCAAAACGTAAGAGCGAATTTGCGAGCCCCACTCGTTGGCCTTTTTCGTGGCCTCGACCGCGTCTTTTTCTTTGTTGCGCTTTTCAATTTCTTTTTCGTACAAAGCCGCCTTCAACATTTTCAAAGCCGTCTCACGGTTTTGAATCTGCGAACGCTGAGTCTGACAGCTGACGACGATACCGGTTGGCAAGTGGTACATGCGAACGGCGGAATCGGTTTTATTGACGTGCTGTCCGCCGGCACCGCTGGATCGGAAGGTTTCCACTTTGATATCGGACGGATTGATTTCGATTTTGATATCTTCATCAACCTCGGCCCATGCAAACACCGAAGCAAA
>CBIHPB010000389.1:0-3505 GCA_966211485.1 uncultured Bdellovibrio sp. | reverse complement strand
GATAATCCTTAAACTGCCCAGCCACAGCCTTCTCGTCAGCGAAGACCACAATCTTCATCTGTCCAGGCTTGAAGTGCCTTTTGATCGTCTCGTTCAGATCTTTCAAACGAATCGAATTCACATTATCAAAAAAGTTCACCAGGTAAGAATCCGAAACGCCATACAATCTCAAAGCCAAAAGATTAAACGCCAAGCGGTCCACCGTCTCGATCGCCGCCGGGAATTGTCCCACCAGCAAATTCTTCGCAGCCGTCAGCTCTTTATCTGTCGCGCCACCTTCTTGGAAATCTTTGGTGACCTGCAAAGTGTTCTTAATCGCCTCGCCCGCTTTTTCATTGCGCGAGAACGTCGAGATCTCAAAGCTTCCCGTTCCGTTCTTGGCTTCAAATCCCGAGTGGATCGAGTACGTCAGCCCCAGATCATCGCGCACGCGCTGATTCAAACGGCTGGCAAAAGCTCCGCCCAAAATCAGATTGGCCAAACGCAGTTTCAAGAAGTCTGGATCCATTCGACCGATACCAATATGTCCAATGCGGATTTGCGTCTGTTGCAAACCAGGCTTCGTGAAAAGTGTCATGTCGATTTGCTTGCTATCAGCCGGAACATCCAGCTTGGCTTTTTCAACCGCTCCCTGGACCCAACCCGAGAAAGTTTTTTCAACCAAGGCTTGAAAGCCGGCATCGAAATTTCCGGAAATCGCCAGCATCGCATTGTTTGGACGGTAGTACGCAAAGTAATGCTTCATGATCTGTGTGCGAGTCATCGCCTTCACACCTTCGGCAGTTCCTTCCACCGGATGACCGTAAGGATGCTTGCCGAACAGTTCGCGGTCAAACAAAAGCCCCGCGTACTCGGTGGGCTGATCCTGCATTTGCACAATCTCAGCCAAAGCCTGCGAGCGCTTGCGCTCGACTTCGGCTGGAGAGAAAGCCGGACTTAAAATCACATCGGCGTACAAAGCCAAAAGTTTTTCTTTTGATTCCGCCAATCCTGCGGTGCTCATCATCACATAGTCATTGGTTGCGGATTCACCGAATGCCGAACCCAATTGTGCAAATCCATCGGCGATTTGCATGGCGTTCTTATGAGTCGTCCCCGTTTCCAGCAAGGACACTGTCATTTCCGTTAGACCCTCGACACCGACCGGATCTTGCGCCGAGCCTGACATGACCATCATGTTAAAGCTGATGCGCGGGAGAGAGTCGTCTTTGATGTAGAGAATCTTGAGCCCATTGGCCAAAGTTTTCTCTTCAATCGGTCGCAGCTTGAAGGGACCCGCCACCGGTTTTGAACCCAAGCTTGAACAGCCGCTCAGGGATAAAAACAAAATCACGCTCAAGAGTGTTTGGCTTTTGCTAAAAGATTTGTGAATCATTTGTTTTTTGGCTCCAAGATACCCACCACTCGGCGCTGGGGTTGAAGATATTTTTTCGCAACATTGCGAATGTCCTGAACTTTGACCTGATTGTATCTTTCCAAATCCGAATACAGATGTTTGTAATCACCGAAGATGATTTCATTGATCGCCAATGCCTGCGCTTTGCCATCAATTGTCGTCAGCGACTCCATATAGTCCATCATGGTTTGATTTTTCGCCTTCTGAAGCTCGGCTTCTGAAACCAGATTGGCTTTCAAGCTTTCGATTTCATCCAAAATCACCTGAGTCGGCCCAATCGTCGACTGGCCCGGCTTCATCGTACCCATCACCGTGAAAATTCCTGGATCGGCGTTGGTCATATTGTAACTGCCGACAGCCGATGCCACCTGCTGCTGGTACACCAGTTTCTTGTGCAGACGGCTGGACTGCCCGCCACCTAAAATATTGCTCAGCAAATCTAGAGCAAAACCATCGTCATGTCCGGCCTGCACACCTTTATAAGCCAGCATGAAAGACTTGGTCTGAACATCCCACGGCAGGATTTTCTTCACCGGCTGTTTGGCATCGGGCTCGACTGGATAATGCCGAACAGGCAGCGGCTTGCTGTCCAGCTGGCTGTAATACTTTTCAATCATTGCTTTTGTCTTCGCGGGCTCGAAATCGCCCGAGATCACCAGCACCGCATTGTTCGGCACATAGAAGGTGTCGTAGAACTTGCGCAGCTTTTCAACTGTGTAAGCTTGAATGTCCGTCATGTAACCGATCACCGGCCACGTGTAAGGATGGGTTTTGAACACGGTTCCGAAAATCATCTCACGCAACAATCCGCCTGGATTGTTGTCGACTCGCCATCTGCGCTCTTCGCCGACGACCTGAAGCTCGCTGACCAGGTCTTCCGGTCGAAGCGCCAGCGATCGCATGCGATCGACCTCCATATCCATGATCAGCTCAAGCTTGGAACTGGGAAGATTTTCGTAGAAGCCTGTGTAATCCTGCGAAGTGAAGGCATTGTTGACGATGCCGTTTTCATGCAGGATTTGATCGAATTGTTTTCCAGAGTATTTCTTCGCCCCTTTGAACATCATGTGTTCCAGCATATGGGCGGCACCTGTCACACCCGGGCCTTCATCACGCGATCCCACCCGATACCAGGTGTGATAGCTGATCATCGGAACCGAATGATCTTCGGCCAGAATCACGGTCAGTCCGTTTTTGAGAGTGTACTTCTCAACCGGAAACTGAATTTTCAGCGCCGCTTGACTGACGGAGGTTTGGATTGAAAATAGAAACGCGACAACGACGAGCTGGAGAAAGGCAATGTTGAATTTTGTCATGCCCTCAAATTATTGCACGACGAATTCTGAGAAGTAAACGTCCTTGACCACACCTCGGTCGAGAAGTGCGTTCACATCAGTGGCGATGCGATCTTTGAGGAAGAGTTTGCCTTGAATGGATTCAAGGTCGGCATAGGTCTTGTCATTGAGAATGCGAACGATCGAGTCCCGAGCTTTGGCCCGGTTGTCGGAATTGATAATCTCTTCGAAGCCCTCTTTACCAAGCATCTCGAGATTCACTTCAATGCGGATCGTACGCTTCGGCTCGCCCGCCAAGTTCACGGTGAACTTGTCCATGGTATAAACCAAAGGACCAGTCTCAGCGCCCGAGGCCGCCAATTTCTGTTCTTCAGCAGCCTTTTGCTCGGCCAGCTGATGTTCCGTGATTTCTGGCGCATGCCAGCCAATGGTGGCCGAATAAACCCAGAAAGCACCCAGTCCTGTGACGCCCAGGTTCACCAAGGCAAAGAGCCCCTGGAGAATCAAGGCCACTGGCAGTTTTTTTCCTTCTGGTTTCTTTTCTTCTTTGTTCTCAGCCATCGTGATTCTCTATCGGCGAACCCGACCTCGGTCTGAAGACTTTTTTACGATGTATTCCATCGCCGAAAAATTTCCGTTTTTTGTCGAAGTTTTCGTCACGCATCGCCTCGCAAATTTGGCGACCACGACCATCGAAATCCCGGCTGTAAACCCCGATCCAGACCCGTTTTCGACGCCCCGACCCCGCAGAAAATCAGCAAAAAATGACAAAGCCCCCTAATATCGAGTCTCAAAGAAAAATTAGACTCTTTAA
>CBIHPB010000388.1:0-3525 GCA_966211485.1 uncultured Bdellovibrio sp. | reverse complement strand
CTCGCCACCTGTTTGCTGAGCTACGCCTTGTCGCGCTTGCAATCCAGCATCGTTGACCAGGCCCATCGCCTCATTGGCCAATTGCGCCTGCGCAGGACCCGCCACGAAATCACGACGAGCAATCGTGTCGTTGTAAGACGCCTCAACAGCCGTGCGACGCTCGGTCGCTTGTTGATATTCACGGCTGGCTTCGGCCACTCGCTCGGCACCGGCCCGCGCTGCTGCTGAATCCTCGCCATGAGCGGCAACCGCAGCTTGATAATCTTTATAGCTTTCCGTGAAATTCGCATGCGCCACCGTTTGCTGTTGGTAGGCGGCGTCGGTTTGCTTGTAGGCGGACTCGACTTGTTGATTCATGCGCTCGACCACTTGCGCCCGCTCGGAAGTTGTCATCGCACGCAACTGCGCCAGATCCCTCTGCGTCTGCGCTTCCGTCATCGGAGCCGACTGCACGAACTGATCGACCGAGCCCGAGGAACTTGCCGCGTGTGGAACGGGTTCGCGCGAAACCGATTCGACACTGACATACTGGTCATCAGACTCGATCACCGGTGGAGGAGGCTGCACTGTGTGCCCAGTCGCTGCCGCCGCTGACTCTTCAGCGGTTGGAAGTTTCACAAAAAGAGGTTGATCGATAATGCCGCCACCGGCTGCGTCGGATGCCGCCTCGGTACCGCCGTCAACGGCGATCGGACCTTGAATGGGCTCGGCAGCTTCATCATTGCCAGCGAATTCGTTCTCAAACGGCATGGCTCCGCTTTGCATATCTCCGGTATTCGTATTCGCATCTGAATCGGATAGATCGTTGTGGGCAAAGTCTGTCGGAATCAAATCGCTGCCATCTCCGGCGTCCATAAGGCCAGAGCCCAAATCCGGAATGCTCTCCTTGTCATCGCCGCCCCTATTTCCAGTGGTTGGATCCGAATCGTCCAAACTGGCAACGAATTCCCCCAGCGGATCGCTGTCACCACCCGAGCCAGCAGTCATCGTGTCGGTCGTTGTATCAGGCGTCGTATCGGTTGCTGCATCCATCGTTGTCTCAGTGCCATCACCCAAGTGATCGACGACTGAATCTGTTGTGTCTTGATCTGTCGAAGTATCGACAGTCGTTGGCCCTGCCGTCACCGTCATCGGATCGCTGTCGCCATCATCTGGGCTGAGCGAGATATCAGGCATCGTCACCGAATCATCGTGACCAGCCACCGGGTTCATCACCACATCGTCATCACCACCCGCATCAGCCGTGCTGGTATCGATCACCGGATCATTTCCAGCAACCAGGTCGTCCGTGTTGCTTGGTGGTGTCGGTGTCGTGGTTGTGTTCGTTGCATCTGAACCCAAAAGATCATCAAAGTTCGAGTCGCTACCGGAACCGGAGGTGTCGATATTCGCCATACCTGGCATGGCGGATACCGGGTCCGCATCCAAATCAGAAAGGTTCGTGGAAACATCGCCAGCTAAATCTGGCAGCGTAAGATCTGGAAGATTATCAATACTCAGCAAATCATCCGTCGAGGGGAGCGACGAAAGACTACCATCAAAACCACTGTCAAGATCACCAGAAAGAATCGAACCATCATCGAAGCCTTGCAGCCACGAACCATCATCAAAAGTCTGAATGTTGCCGAAATCGAAATCGTAGTCGTCGCCGGAACCAAAATCGTAATCATCTGATGACCCCGAATCCCAGCCACCGCCAAAATAGTCCGACCCATCCTCTTCCATCAAGAGATGTCTTCTAAACAACAGCATCGAATTCCCCTTCGATAAATGACTCATTCTTATCGGCTCATTTCTGGACTTCATGAGACATTCTCAATATGAGACGGTAATAAAAATCACCTTTAGAAAGATGCCGATGAAGACCTTCCAGCGACCGAATTTTGCCCTTTATTTTCAAGGGGATGACCAGATCTTCGCCGAGCTCACCATGCAGGACGTTTTGCTGTTGAAATCGACCTTGACCGAGGCCGAACTGTCTCACGTTTATGTGTTTCATCCGTCTCAACGTGATTGGGTCCAGCTGACTCAGAATCTTGAAATTTCTGAAGCTCCTTTCGAATTTCAGCGCAACGTGAAGGCCCCTTCACCGGGTGCCCGAGGGGCTGCCGCAGGACCAAGGCCTGGGGGCCAGCAACCCGGCGGTCCGAATTCACGGCCGATGTCGGGTCCACCGCCTGGTGGAAGACCAGCTCCCGGCAGACCCGGAGCTCAACCGCCACCTCCTGGCGGAAATCCATTTCAACAAAATTTGAAGAAACCGGCGAGCGCACAAATGCCTCCGGGGTCCGCGCAAGCACAACCTGGGAGACAGAATCCTCAACCTCAGTCGCAGGCCCAAGCACAGAAAACGACTCAGTCTCAACAAGCCAAAGCGCCAGCCGGCCAACAACCCGATCCAGCCTCTCGTCAGTTCTCTCGTCCAGCGACGACCAGTTCAAAGCCTTCGGCTAGCCCGCAGGTTCAGCAAACGCCAAAGGCCGAACCACCAACACCCACTTATGCCGAGCCACCACCAGAAACAAATCCGTTTCGAAAATTGAAACGAGACACCCGAAACGCCAAGGGACAGTCGCAAGACACTTCGACTCAGCCAAATCCGCTGATTCCACTGGCTGATGACGAAATCCGAAACACCGGCCAGATGTCGACAGGTCTTTCTAAGGCGCCGCCGTTTCGTCCACGTGATGTGCGCAACAAACGCCTCCTGGCGCAAGTTCCCCGCGTCGCCGCTTTCCGTTCCCCCATCATCGCGCTTGATAGCAATCACCTTCAAACCAGTCAAAAGTGGCCGCTGGAACCAAACATGATCACGATGATGAATCTGTCGTACCTAGATCAGAATTACAGTCTGGAAGTCTACCTCGATCCATCCGCAACCGCTGGCGACATCGTTGTCGTCCTCGACAGAAAAGACTATCGCTATTTCTTAGATCTGCTAGAAATTCTCGGCGTCGCTTAAGAACCACACGCAACATCACATCTCGACAAATGCGCTTTCCCAACGAAGGATCTTTCTTTGCTCGTAATCTTTCGCTTCTGACTATCTTTCACTGCTGACTATCTTTCACTTCTGACTACCCCTCATTGCGGCCGATCTCTCCCGCCTTCCAAATATCGCGCCATTTTAATCTGTCCAAACTGTTGAATTGCTCGCAACCGATTGTGATTCGCACAAACAAGCTGCAAATTCTTTGGATCATGACTTCCGCCTTTCGCAAACGGAACAATATGGTCGATTTGTAAATGCAATCTCCCTTCACACTGCCGTCTAGATGCTGGATCCCGATATTGGCACCGGTTCTGATCTCGAACCTCCACTTGCCGACGAACAGACACAGGTACATATCGCCTTCGCAAAGTCAGATTCTGGCGAGAGTATGGCGCAGCTTGACTTCGCAGTGGTTGCGCCGCGCGTTTCTCGTTCTCAAATTCACTCGGGCCATCCATCTTTTCTTTCAGTTCCGCCGGCTTCTTCTGCTCCACCTGCTTCTTCTGCTCCACCTGCTTCTTCTGCTCCACCTG
>CBIHPB010000387.1:0-3546 GCA_966211485.1 uncultured Bdellovibrio sp. | reverse complement strand
GACTGTCAATCAAAACCGCAAAGGTGATGATCCCCACTTTTTTTTCGCGGATGCCGGATCCAGCAACTTCACCGGTGTGATGTCACTGAATTTTGCCGGCACCATCGGCGTTGACTATGGACAAAGCGGGGTGATTTCCGTTCCTTATCGGGGGACCCGCGACGCCTTTCAATCGGTGCTTCAGGGCGATTCGGATTGTATGTTCGCCAGCGCCTATATGGTTAAAGGCCTAATGACGAAAGGGAATGCGAAAAATCTCGTGGTTCTTGGCAACACCGGCGATCGTGATCTGGAGATCGAGGGAGTGAAAATTCCAGCGCTCAAAGGAATCAAAGATTTGGAGAGCTTTGGAAATCACACGAATTGGATTGGTCTTTTTGCGTCTCCGAAAATCAACAAGAAGGTGAACGAGTGCTGGAATGCGATGGTCGATGAAATCATGTTTCAGCCTGAATTTCTCAAGTTCTTAAATCAAAACGGAATGCTTCGCCCGGCCGAGCTCGCCGTCACGCCGGAAACTTTCGATAGCTTTGTGAAATCGGATTTTGTCAGTAAGAAAGCTTTTTTCAAAAAAACGCAAAAAGCCCCTATGATTCCGGGAGGAACCCAATGAGCACATTATTTTTTCTCTTTTTGTCATTGGCTCAAGCCGGTGTGGTTTTCTTTCCTGGAAGAGGTCAAAATCTTGTTGATGATTACCAGATTGACGACAAAGGCGAAGTTCAAGCCCGCCAGAATTCAAAGGTCGAAGCGTCGTTCAAAGACAGTCTTCCCAATGCCTCTTACATCAAAACAAATTACAAGGTGACTCATCCTGATAAAGTTTCGAATTTGGAAGTTCTGGTCGATCGAAAATCCAAAACCCTGGTGAAGGTGGTGGAAAATTGGAAAGACGAGATCACGATTGCGAACTATGATTCAAAAGCTTTGCCTGTGGATATTGTTTACTGCAATCGAACTGCAAAAGACTGCCTTGCATTGGATGCCGGCATTTGTGATCAGTTCCTCAAAGCGACTGGCAAAAAAACATGGTTCGATTTTGCGCAGGAAATGAAAAACTGTTCGGATCTCAGTCAGAAACTCAATGCGGCTGTGCAAAAGGGTGGCAGCGATGTTTCAGGGAAGATGGGTCGGTTGTTTGTCACTCGGGTTATGGACGAGCAAACAGCGGCATTTGGCGAAAATGATCCAAACGTTCCCATTGCAAGGCAAAGAAACAGTCATAACCCAAATATTTTGGAATCATGGGCAATTCGAAAAGGTGGAGGCAATCCAGATCCTTATAAATCCGTTTTTAATATCTCCAACTATAAAGTCGAAGATCAGCTCGCCAGAGGTTGCTTTCAAATTCAAAAAAGCCGAAATACCTTGGAGGCAGGGGTAACTCCTGCCAGACTTCACGTCGATCCAGCGGCAGGAGCCCGGTAAATTTGGGAAAAATTATCTAGCTTCAACCTATTCGAAATGAGAGGGCTCAGACCTCTCATTTTGCTTTCATCTTCGTCCTGCTTTTGACCTTTGTAGAGCGCTTGGCATAAGACCTGACCACTGTTCTCAAGGGGGTTCCATGAAGATGAATCGAAGAGCATTTCTGCACGGCACGGCGATGATGTCGCTGGTATCGGCTTTGCCTAAGCCATCTCAAGCTTTCTTTCGAAGTCTTCAGCGCCAGGCCTCTCGTGTTCGCCAGAATCCAATTGGAATTGCGGATGCAGTTTCAAGCGTCGACTTCAATGGCGACGATATTTCTCGTCCACATGATATTTTATGGAACAAAGAAGGTTACATTGCTTCAAAAGGCGGGCTTCCTCAAACATCTGAGACAGTTCCACTGGTTGTCATCGGTGGTGGGGTTTCAGGTCTGAGTAGTGCTTACTTTCTTCGGGATCTCAAACCTGTGGTGCTGGAAGCGGCTCCGCAGTTTGGCGGCAATTCAAAAGGCGAAAAGTTTGGCAATACTGCTTACTCGATCGGGGCCGCCTATTTGGTGAAGCCGGATGAAGGTTCGGATGTTGAGACTTTCCTGAATGAGCTGGGCTTGGGTTCGCATCTGCGTGAAGAGCACGGCGATGATATGTGCGTCCACTTTAATGGACAGATTCAAAAACCATTCTGGGAAGGGGTGACAGCTCCGGGATCAGCTGTCGATTTTCAAAAGATTCAGCGAACATTCCGCCAGATTTTGGAAGAGAAATATCCGGATATTCCGCTTCTGACGGACTCGGCTATTTCAAAAGAAGAGTTCAATCACTGGGACGCGATGAATTTCAAGCAATGGCTGAGTGAAGAGTTCGGAGAGATTCATCCACATATCGAAGAATATCTGCAGCTTTATGCTTGGTCGTCATTCTGCGGAAGTCTGAATGAAATCTCAGCGGCACAAATGCTGAATTTTATCACCAGTGAAACTGAATCCATTTTGGCATTGCCAGGTGGAAATTCGGCGATCGTCGAGCAAGTCTATCAGCGTCTGGAAAACGAACTGGGCCCTGAAAACATGCGCGGCAATTGCTTTGTCATCGATATCGCTCCGAATGCCGAGGGCGTTCGCATCGTTTACGAAGACGGACAAGGTCAGTTGAAGATGATTCAGGCCAAGGCCTGTGTGTTCTCTGGACCCAAGTTTGTGGCGGGTAAAGTGATCTCTGATATGCCAGATTCTCAGAGACGAGCAATCGAATCCATCACTTATCGCGCTTATGTCGTCGCCAATGTCTTGCTGAAAGAAAAAATCCAAAGCCCGACTTATGAGCTCTATGCGCTGAAAGGCGAAGTGCCCGAGTATCCTTTGGCGATGGCTCCGTCAGATCGCAAGTTCACGGATATTTGCTTTGGTTCCTGGGCGGCCGAGCCCAATACGGATCGCGGCGTGATCACTGTTTACAAATCCCTGCCATATGATGGGGCCCGGCAGTTCCTGTTCAGTCCGTTCGCGCACGGAAAAAATCGCCGCCAGATCGAATCTCAAATCCCTGAGATTCTTTCGTCCTTGAATCTCACCGAAGCCGATATCGATGGCATTCGCATGACCCGCTGGGGACATGCACTGCCATTGGCTGACGTTGGAGGTCTGTCGAATGGAAAAGCCGGTCAAGCCAGCCAAAGTTTGTTTGATGGACGAGTCGTCTTCGCCAACCAAGACAATTGGTTGAACCCAAGTTTCGAGTGTGCATTTGCAGCGGCACAGGAAGCGGAACTGAAAATCCGTCGGGTTTTGCAGAGCTAAGGCGCGCGAGGTCGGCACGGATTCTGGACGCCTTTCCCGGCTTCGCTCAAAACTCAAAGGAAAACGCTTTGATCCCCATTTGTTGGTGTCTGATTTGCTTGTTAAGTTTCGGTTCGGAAATGGACTTTCCAGAATGAATAGGTGCGTTTAGAAGGAGGCCCCAAGGCCCCATTTTTGGCACTGATCAACTCTTAAACAGGACAGAGCATGCGGAACGTGTTGAGATCCATAGCGACAGTCAGCCGAAAACTTCTGGGCGTTGCGCTCGCCATTCAGATGGTTTCGACTCACGCTTGGGCTCAAGGTGCCTCGGTCAGCAG
>CBIHPB010000386.1:0-3563 GCA_966211485.1 uncultured Bdellovibrio sp. | reverse complement strand
TCAACTTCTTCTGATCCCACCATGTACTCAACCGAATTCTTCATTTCGCCGGCCACTTCCGCCATCGCCATCAAGCAAGCATCGCTTCCGTAGATGTCGACTTTGTGCCCGATAATCTGAGCAGACTCTGCCAATGCTTGGCCCAGTTGTTCAGTCGTGATGTGGTGTCCAGTGTTGTCATCGTAAGAGATGTCACGAACTTGAACGCCGCCGTCTTTGCTGGTCAAATGCCAACCATTTCCATGGTTCCAAACCGCGATGAAATAATGTTTCGCTGGATATTTCTGAACACCCCAACGAACGAATTCAACCAGTGATTTGTAATCGCCCATATCAACTGGGTTCAAAGTTTCAACCGCAGGTGACGTGACTTTTTGAGTATCGTTGTCTTTTTGAACCAAAAGACGCTGAGTCTTTCTGTTCTTGATCGAAGCCCACTGAACAACCATATTCAGATCAGCTGATGATCCCACTTGCTCCATCTGATTGATGTTGTAAGCACCAAAAGAATCCAA
Source organism: uncultured Bdellovibrio sp. (assembly GCA_966211485.1). Lineage (GTDB taxonomy): Bacteria > Bdellovibrionota > Bdellovibrionia > Bdellovibrionales > Bdellovibrionaceae > 21-14-0-10-47-8. Next base: position 3,048 of record CBIHPB010000386.1, on the reverse strand, counting down.
ATTGTTATGTCCGTTCAGGAAAAGCAGGAACGTCCATTCTTTTTGCGCAGGCTTTGACTCTTCCGCGCGTACGTTTGTTGAAAGAAGAGCCGTGGAAAGAAGGAAAGCTGTGGCAAACAGCATTCGGCCTGTCCATGAACTCACGGTCTGTGATTTTTGGGTGATTTTTGACATTCGGGCTTCCTCCTTGAAGCTTGATAGCCAAGAAAAAGCCTACAGAACTAAAAAGTTGCTGCCTAACATTTGCGCTGGTTCCAGATTAGAACTGGACACTGGTCAAGAAGCGATCAGAAAAACTCTGGTCGAAAGATTGGAACCGGCCCGGCCTAAGAATAGGGCCGCCTCGGCCTAAGGATAAGGTCAGGCTCGGCGAAAGGACTAATAGAATTTCTTGAGATCAAGTCCCTTGTACAGTCCAGCGACTTCACTTTCAGAGCCGTTGAACATCTTTGTCGGGATCTTGGTCGGGAAGAATTTCCCATCCAAAACACGCTCGGACGCCTGACTCCAGCGTGGATGATCCACGTTCGGATTCACATTCGCATAGAAGCCATACTCGGCCGGAGCTAATTCATTCCATAAAGTTTTTGGTTGTTTGTCCGAGAACTCGATTTTGACAATGGACTTGATACTTTTAAATCCATATTTCCATGGCACCACCAAACGAATCGGCGCCCCGTTTTGCCGCGGCAGTTTTTTTCCATACATGCCGGTCGCGATCAACGCCAGCGGATGCATGGCTTCTTCCATTGTCAGACCTTCTTGATAAGGCCACGGATAAAACGGAAGGCTGTCCATGTTCGAGCCGATTTTATGATCGCCGAAACTTTGAAAGACCACGTATTTAGCCGACGATTTCGGTTTCAGCGCTTTGATCAGTTTGGAAAGCTCGACCCCATCCCATGGAAGCACCATCGACCAACCTTCGACACAGCGAAAGCGATAGATCCGCTCTTCTTCAGGGCCCGCCAGCTTCACCAAATCGGCCATTGAATATGTTTTCTTAGTTTCAACCAACCCCGTGACTTCAATCTTCCAGTCTTCGTCTTTCAGTTTCCATGCTTCGACTTTGGATTTGACTTCGCCTTTATCCAGACTGAATTCGTAGAAGTTATTGTAGCTTGTTGCCAATTCTTCTTTGGTCATTGTGCGGTCGGAATCAACCTTCGAGAAACTTGGATTCACGGCAAACGCCGCCATCGCTGTCACACCTGTTTGGATAAATTTGCGCCGGTCCATGTAAACGGATTCGGGTGTGACTTCATTTTCAGGAATCTGCCAGCTGGGTCGGTTTTTGATCAGCATCACTCATCCTTTTCGATTGCCTACGTGTGGATTCTTTCACAGAATAAGAAACATGAAGTGGTCGAACAAGCTCTTTCGCCTCGCCCTACTCATCCCGTTGTTTTGGTGGGTGTATCAGATCGTTTGGGGCAATTTGGGAGCCGAACCTGCCAAAGAACTCAACCATAGCACCGGACTTGTCGCCCTTTCCTATCTCGTCGCCAACCTTTGGATCGGAATCATCTGGAGTTTCTGGAAGTCATGGCCGACCTCGCTTCGCTTTCTCCTCCCCGAGCGCCGTTTTCTAGGGGTGCTGACCTTTGCGATTTTGTGCGGCCATGTGTTTTTGTATTTCGCATTGGAAGCCTTTCAACCAAAAGGCTTCACTCAAATTTTTGAGAAAACCTATCTCGTTTTTGGCAGCTTCGCTTTCCTGGGAATGACCATCCTGGCTGCGACTTCAAATAATTTTTCCGTTAAGAAGCTGGGCGGAAAAAAATGGAAGCTTCTTCATCGCTGCGTTTACTTCGTCGCGATCTTGGTGACCTGCCATATCTTTTTGATTGAGAAAGCAGATTTGATTTTATTTGCCTGGATCGCATTTCCGATGTGGATCGGCGAAACTGCACGCGTTGTTCGTGCGGCAATTTTGCGTCTAAAAACCGATTGAATTGATCGAAATTTTGTTCTCCGTTCACTTCTTCAGTGAACAATTTTTTGCAAGAGAAATAAAAAAACATGTCACATGTCTGACGTGAGAGAGAATTAGATATGTGCTCGCACATGATGGTCTAGTTTAAGGTTAATAAATCTTGAAAAAATATTTTGGTCTGCTTAACACTTTGCAAATGCCAGAACGATTCGTCGAGATCTTGAATTCCGAATTCGAGACTCGAAAAAAAACAGAGGCCCAGTACTCGATGCGTGATTTCGCCCGAGATCTGGATATGACAGCATCAGCACTATCCGAAGTGTTGCGCGAAAAAAAAGGTCTTTCGAAACAAAAGGCGCAAAAAATCGCAGTCTTCTTAAGACTGAGCCGCCGAGAGAGAGACCTCTTCGTTCTCAGTGTCGAAGCCCGGCACTCTCGCAGTCGCAAACGCAGGCTGCAAGCGCAAGAACGGCTGGATCACCTGATGTCCACAACATCAACCAATGCCGTGATCAACGACGATGTAATCTCCTCACAAGCCTGGTTCTACAATTCCATTTTGGAGCTGACAGGACATGGCGAGTGCACCCACACCGTCGAGTGGTTTGCAAAAAAACTGCAATTGCAAACCAAACCCGTCATGGACGCCATCGAACAGATGACTCAGGCCGGTTGGCTGAAGTTCGAAGATGGTCAGTACAAATCCCTGATCGGCATTCAGGAGACGGACTTCGAAACACCTTCGGACTCCACTCGCGCCCTGCATCTGCAACACTTGAAAAAGTCCGAAGAGGCTTTGTTCAAGCAAGATGTCTCGGCCAGAGATTTCCAAGTGCTGACGCTCGCATTCGATAAAAGCAAATACGAATCAGCCAAGGACGCCATCCGCAATTTCCAAAGCGACTTTGCAAGGACTTTCAGTACGAACCAGTCAGCCAAGAATTCGGTTTATCAGCTGGCAATTCAGCTGGTGAGACTGGATCAGGATGGCTCGTCGGATAAGTAATTTGTGGTGGGGGTCTACTGTAATTGGTAGCCCTACCCAGTCCCGCAGTGTCTGCGTCCTGCAATCGGGGCTGTTTCGCCAAAGGCGAACCTTCGGTTCGACGCCC
>CBIHPB010000385.1:0-3572 GCA_966211485.1 uncultured Bdellovibrio sp. | reverse complement strand
TGACCAGATGAATCTTCTCATTGATGTCGTTGCTCTCTAGTAACAGCTGCTGCATATCGTGGTCCGCCACCAAGTACGAAGCAAAACAGCCGATCACCTCTTCAGCCGAGCGGATGCTGGCCATAAACTGATCGCGATTTCCGGGCTCAGGAATATGATTTCGAATCCAGTTTTTGAGGACCTTGTTGATCATGCCGAATTCCTCGGCGACGGATTGGGCGACCTCGTGATTTTCGGAAATCATCTCGGCTTCGCAGACGATGTAGGGCTCGGCCCCCGCCACCACATTTCCAAGCTTTACCTTGCCTCGGCCCTGCAGGAAAATCAGCAGGCTTCCGTCGGGCTTCTCGTCCAGAATCATCGGAAATCCAAAACCTGCGACCTCGCGCACAAAATCCAGCGGCTTTCCAGGATGGTACGGATATTCGCGGTCCGGATCATCGACATAGCCCAGCACAATCGGCGTGCCGGTTGCGATCGAGTCGCGCACCATCTGCACGTAGCGGGGTTCGAATATATTTAAGGGCTTCGAAGTGCTTGGGTAAAACACCACGTTCCCCAATGGAAACACAAAAACTTTCATGGTACATTTATTCTCTCAGGGGTGGGTTGCAGTGGAAAGCCAAATCGAACCACATCTTAAAATCGTCTTTTTTGATGGCGTTTGCCATCTCTGCAATGGCTTTGTCGACTTCGCGATTCAAAATGGGACGGTCAGAAATTCGCCAGAAAAGACGCTGGTTTTCGCACCCCTACAAGGCACCACGGCCGCGAAATATTTAAAGCCCGAAGAACAAAAAGCGCTGTCCACTGTGCTTGTCTGGAGCGGTGGAAAAACGCTGCAAAAATCAACCGGTGTGATCGCAGTACTTAAAGAACTTCGAACGCCATGGCCTTGGATCGCCAAGCTCATGGAACTGATTCCTGCAAAACTTCGCGATCTGGTTTATGACTGGGTGGCGCGAAATCGCTACGCTTGGTTCGGTCAGAGGGACTCTTGCCGGCTTCCGCTTCCAGAGGAAAAAAATCAGCTCTGGCCCTAAGCTCTGAGAGCTTTTCAGCTCATCGTGTTGATGATTTTTCGGCTCTAGGATCGACGGGCTTTTAACTTCGAAAAACAATCCGCCATCAGCGGCCGATCGCCCTCGGCCACCTCACTCAGGACCAAGGTCGATTCCTTGATCCACTTCATGCCGAGATGCTCGGTCAGATGAATCCGGCTTGTATCGCCTTCGACAAAGTACACGCGAAGCTCGTAGACCTTCCCCGAGGGCGAGCGAACCTGAGAGGTTCCAAGAAAGTCCAGGACTCGGACCCGGATGCTGATCTCTTCTTCCAGTTCGCGCACCAGGGCTTGCGCATCGCTTTCGCCTTTTTCGACTTTCCCGCCCGGGAACTCCCAAAATCCACCACCAATGTCACTGTGTGCACGCTGAAACAGCAAAACTTCAGGCTCGGATTGCAGCTTAAAAAAGACACCGGCCACGACCGGAATGGGAACAGGACTTTGCATCAGCATTTAGGACTACACGACTTTGTATTCCCGGTCAAAATACGTTATGATGGAACTTCTCCGAAGTGAGAGAAGGAGCCCAGTTGCTCGAACTGCACAACAGCTACCTGGTTATTCTTTTAGGTGGCGTCTGTATTTTCCTCTACGGCATGAGTATCGCCAGTCACTCGCTTGAAGTTTTGATGTCGAGCCGTATCTCCATGCTGTTGAATAAACTTTCCAGCAGCCATTTCCTGGCGATCGTGATCGGGATCTCTCTCACGACTTTGCTGCAAAGCTCGGGAGCTGTCACATCGATGCTGGTCGGCCTTGGCTCCGCCAAGGTGATTTCACTTCAACAGGTGATGGGCGTCATCATCGGAACCGCAATTGGTTCGACGATTACGGTGCAGCTGATCTCGTTTGATCTCTACCAATACGCGCTCCCCGTCCTGATCGCCTCCTTTGCTGTTTTCTTTTTCTCGAAGAAACCGGGACTGAAGACAATTTCCAGCGTGTTTATTGGTTTCTCGTTTTTGTTCTTGGGCCTTGGAATGATTTCGTCAGCGGCTCATTATTACGCGGGCCTTGATAGCCTCAAGGAATCCATCGAGACCCTAAAGTCCAATCCGCATCTGTCGCTGTTTATCGCGATTATCTTCTGCGCCTTCGTGCAAAGCTCGGCCGTCACCGTCGGTCTTGTGATGTCTTTGGTGCAGGCAAATGTGCTGAGCCTGCATGATGCCATGTTCTGGGTTTACGGTGCCAATATCGGAACCACTTCAACAGCCCTGATTGCAGCGGTTGGCAGCAATCACGTCGGCCGTCAGGTCGCCTGGGCGCATTTCTTTTATAAAACCTTGAGTGTCGTGATTTTCCTGGTGGGACCGATCCACGAATACTTTATCAAGTTCCTGCAGCAGTTTCACAACACGTCGGCTCGTGAGATCGCCAACGGACATTTGGCTTTCAACCTGATTTCAGCTGTGATCTTCTTCCCGTTTATTCGCCCGGCTTCCAAGTTTATCGAAAAGCTCTTCCCGAAGGATCCGAAAGAGGATTTCACGGCCGAGTACCTGACGATGAACAACTATCAAAGCACGGCACTGGCAATCTCTTATGCCAACCGTGAAATCATGCGCACAGCTGATATCGTGATGTCGATGGTTCAGGATTCCCTGCGCCTTTTCGATCACACGGACCTCACACTGATTGAGTCCATCAAAGATCGCGATAACAAAGTCGACTTCCTGTACCGCGAAACCAAAATGTTTTTGCTCGATCACGCCAACAAAAGCTCGACCGCCGTTCAACAGGGCATCATGAATATGATCATGTTCCTGTCTGACCTCGAGCGCGCGGCCGATTCGATTGACATCAACCTGACAACACTGGCGATCAAGAAAAACGCCCTGAAGCTTGAGTTCTCGCGTGAAGGCTGGGACGAGATCAAGCAGATGCACAGCCAGGTGATTCGTGTCGCACAAATGGCGATCAACGCCTACAACCACCGCGAGATGTGTGAAGAGGCGATTTTGCTTAAGCGCGAGCTCGCCAAGCTTGAGATCCAGATGCGTGAAAATCACATTTCCCGCCTAAACCGCGGCCTGCGCGAATCCATCAACACCAGCTCGATCCACTTGGACCTCCTCAGCGAGTACAAGCGCATCGCAAGCCTTCTCTGCGCGCACGCTTACAACACACGCACTTAAATTTAATACAACTTCTGAATTGAAATTCTGAACAGGAGACGCTTATGCAAGCCATCACACCAATTGTGCTTTTATTCTTCTCGAATATTTTTATGACCTTCGCTTGGTATGGGCATCTGAAAACCCTGAAAGACTCCCCGCTTTACTGGGCGATTTTGATCAGCTGGGGCATCGCACTTTTTGAATACATTTTGCAAGTCCCCGCCAACCGCATCGGCAGCGATTATTTCTCGCTGCCACAGCTCAAAATCATCCAAGAAGTCATCACGATGATCGTCTTTGCCGGCTTTACGATGTGGTATATGAAGCAGCCGCTGAAGCTGGATTACCTGTGGGCCAGCTTCTGTCTGGTTGGCGCCGTTTATTTT
>CBIHPB010000384.1:0-3572 GCA_966211485.1 uncultured Bdellovibrio sp. | reverse complement strand
AGTTGATTGCGCTTTCGACCGACAGCCAAAGTTTGCTGGCCGAAATGGAAGCCCGGGAAAAACAAAAGACCGGCATTGGAAGTTTGAAGATCCGATACAACAACGTATTCGGCTACTATATCGAAGTCACCAACACGCATTCAGATAAAGTGCCATCGCACTATATGAGAAAGCAAACTTTGACCAATGCCGAGCGCTACACCACCGACGAGCTGGTCGAGCTTGAGAAAAAAGTTCTCTCAGCACAAAGCCGTCGCAGCGAGCTTGAGTATGAAATTTTCGAAGCACTTCGTAAGAACTCTCTGAGGCTTGCACCTGAGCTTGCGAACCTTGCTGCCAGCTGCAGTGAAGCGGATGTTGTCGCGTGTTTGGCGTGGCTTGCGATCGAGCGCAAATATGTGCGTCCAGTGTTTGGCACGGATGGCTCGCTTGAAATCAAAGCCAGCCGTCATCCGGTGGTCGAACAAACCGTGCGCAAACAGTTTGTTCCGAATGACATTATTTTAAGTCCACGTGGTTGCCTGCTTTTGACGGGCCCGAACATGGCCGGTAAATCGACTTTGATGCGACAGGTGGCGCTGACTTCGGTGCTGGCACAAATTGGTTCTTTTGTTCCGGCTGAATCGGCGAAGCTTCCAGTCTTTGATCATATTTTCACGCGCATCGGGGCCAGTGATCAATTGTCCGAGGGACTTTCGACTTTCATGGTCGAGATGACCGAGACGGCTGAGATGCTAAAAAAATCCACGAAATCATCGCTTTTGATTTTGGATGAGATCGGGCGCGGCACCAGTACTTTTGATGGCATGTCGCTGGCGCAAAGTATTTTGGAATACCTGCTCACGCACAAAGGCGCGATGACTTTCTTTGCGACTCACTATCACGAACTCACAAGTCTGGAAGGTAAATACCGGCAGCTGCGAAACGCGCATATGACAGTGCTAGAGAAAAATGGCGAAATTCGATTCCTGCACACTTTGAAACTGGGGCCAGCTCAGAAGTCATACGGGATTCAAGTGGCCAAGCTTGCGGGATTGCCAGCTGAAATCACGGACCGAGCGCAAAGCTTGTTGAAAAATCTGGAAACAAAGCCAAGATCTCAGGCGATGGATTCAAGCCAGCTGTCATTGATGGATGCGATGTCATTTGAAGAGCCAACATCCGCAGGACCAAGTGAGGAACTGAAAGTCGTTCTGAAAGATCTTCGCGATTACGCGCTTTCGACCCAGACGCCGATCGAGGCGATGAACCGGATTGCAAAATGGCAAGAAGCACTCAAGGTTTCTCCGGAAACCGACACGCTTTCTTAAAGCCCGAGGCTTTATCTGAAGCGAAAAATCTATTGAGGCCTCCCCAAAAGGCCCCCAGCGGGGATTTGGATGAGGCTCTGGGTTGGAGCAATTCCATTCTCAGTCAGTATCTGTCGGAAAAAGTTTTAGAGACTTGCCGATCAAATCCGCTTTGGATCAAGGCCGAGCCTATTTTGTTGGGCTCTTGGGGGCGGGGAGAGCTGACAGTTAAATCCGATTTGGATTTGCTGTTCTGTGGACCCGAGGCCGTTGTTTTTGAATTGGTCACAGCCCTTCAGAATCAAGGGCTTCGCATTCGTTACCGAATTCCGGAAAACCCGCAAGACTGGTCCCAAGGTGTGGAAAGCCCGGATTGTTTGGCACTTTGGCAGGCGAAAGCGGAAACACCACTAGCCGCAAAAGAATTGGAAGTTCAGCAGACGCTGATTCTGTCGAATGCGAAAATCAAAAGAAGAATTCTCGGCGACATTCTCAAAGAGCGAAAAGCCCGCGCCGAGCGCTTTGATTCGATCCAAAGTTTTCTCGAGCCGCAAATTAAATATGGTCCTGGCGGACTTCGCGATTTGTTTCAGGGTCTGGTGGTGCTGGATCTTTTCAAGGATCGCTTTGTCGGAACCCAGCATGAAACGAAGCTTCTCGATTACTACACTCAGTTTTTTCTGACGGTTCGACAGAAACTGCAGTTGGATGGTTTTGGCGATATTCTTGTCGCCACCGAGCAGTTTGAGCTCGCCAAGTGGTTTGGCTATCAAGAAAACTCGGAATTTATGCGCCAAATTCAGCGCGGACTTTCGCGCGTTCACTTTTACACCGAGTGGATTTTGGCTAGGGCCGCGGCAAATCGTGCGGCACTTAAAAAATCAGAAGCGAAGAAATTGAAAAACGCTTCGGATTTGGTTTTATCCCTGAAAAAAGATCCCAACATTCTCATGCAACATAAGGTTCGTTTGTCGATGGACCAGATGAAGTTTCCGGTGAAGCTGCGTGGGAAACTTTTGGATCAAGTTCTTTCCGGCAAATTTTCCGATGAAAGTCTTCAGGCGGTGTTTCAGTCGCGCTTGATTGATAAGCTTTGCCCGCAAATGCGAAATCTGACGGGGCTGGTGCAGCACGATCAGTATCATCGCTTTACGGCCGATGCGCACCTGCTTCAAGCCTGCCGGGAAGTTCTGCGCATGCAAAAAGCCTCGCGGAAAATATTGGGGCCTTTAGCGCTATGGCAGAAGAAACTCAAACCTTTGGATTGGAAGATTCTAGCTTGGAGTGCACTCTATCATGATCTCGCCAAAGGCCAAAAAGGCGACCATAGCGCGATCGGTGAGAAATGGGTGCATGAAGATCTGAAAGCCTTCGGTTTTTCAAAAGCATTCCGGGATGAGGTTGCTTGGCTCGTGAAAAATCATCTCGAGCTTTCGATCGCCGCTTTTCGGAAAAATCCGCAGTAGCCACAGACCTGGCAAGATCTGGCTGATCAAGGTTTGAATGAAGGCCGCTTGCTTCGTCTGTTGATGTGGACTGCGATTGATATTCGCGCCACCAATCCAGAGGCCTGGAATGAATGGAAAGCAAAACTTCTCAGTGATCTCGCCGGAAAAATCCAGGCGGGTGGAACGCAAAACTTCCTCAGCCTTCGAAGACAGCTTCCGAAAGGAATCAAAGGGCATGTGATCGAATCACTTGATCCGCAGCTGTTTGATCTCTTCTCAGGTAAGGTTCTTAAAACCGATTTGCAATCGGCGGTCAAGGTCGAGCAAGCTTGGGCACTGAGCCGTGATTCGAGAAAGAAAATCTGGATTCGCTTCAGTCAAAAAGAAGATCGTCCAGGTGTGCTCAGTGAAGTGCTGGAGAAAATCTATGCGGCCGGTGGCTCGATTCAGACGGCCTTGATTCACAGTTTTCCGGAAACGGAAAGTGGGCTCGGCGTTTATGATTGGTTCCAAGTTCAGACGGGAAAAGATCCGCAGGCTTTTCTCAAGCTTTTGCAAAATTTGAAACCGTCACCACTCAACACGCCACCAGCAGTTCAGTTTTTAAGTATTGATTTTGTTAGCCAAAGTGATTCGGAGTGGGTGGTTTCGTTTCGAGGCGTGGATCAAAAAGGATTGTTGCTGGCGGCAGCTTGGAACTTAAAAGACTTGGGGGCTCAGGTGAAATCGGCCCGCGTGCATACGTGGGGCCGGCAGATTGAAGATCTCTTTCATATCGAGCCGCTGAAACACGACCCGATGATTTTCCTGGAGCAATTAAGAGCGCGGCTTCTTT
>CBIHPB010000383.1:0-3574 GCA_966211485.1 uncultured Bdellovibrio sp. | reverse complement strand
TTTCGACTCTTTCGAGTTTCCCAACTTCAATCGCCAGAATGGTTCCGGTGTGTCAACGGTGGGCCAAAAGAAAATGGAAGTCATCGCCAACCGCATTCGGGACATCAATCCGAATGCGACGATACGTTTTTTCCCTCAAGGACTGAATCAGTCCAATATTGATGATTTTTTAACAGGCGTGGATTTGTATTTGGACGGTTTAGATTTCTTTGTTCTGGATGTCCGCTTGGCCTTGTTCAGCCGGCTGCGTGCGCTTGGAATACCAGGTCTGACAGTGGCCCCAGTAGGAATGGGGGCTTCGCTGATGGTGTTTACGCCGGATGCGATGCCGTTTGAAGAATATTTCGGCTATACCGAGCAAATGTCGACAGCGGAAAAAGCCGTCCGATTTCTTTGCGGAATGTCGCCAACGCTTTTGCAAAGACACTATCAAGCGGATCCAACACGAGTGGATTTTAAAAATGCGAAAGTCCCTTCGACTCCGATGGGTTGCTATTTGTGTGCGGGCGTCGCTGGCACGACGGCATTAAAAATTCTTTTGGGTCGTGGTGAAGTGAAGCGGGCTCCGTGGGTCTTGCACTATGATGCCTATCTGCAGGTCTACAAAAAGCGATATGTCTGGTTGGGATATCGCAATCCGTTTCAGAAGGTGAAAACCTGGTTGATGAAGCGCCAACTCTTAGCTCGTATGGCGGCTGTCGAGCAAACACAGCCAGAGCACAAAATACCGGCAAAAATGTCGAGCTAAACATTGCATTGCCGGGGAATATCTCAAATGATCTTGAGATGTTTCGAAGTGTCCTTCCGCCATTAGATCTTCCTGAATTAAAAGCTCCTTTTTGGGCTTCAAGCGGCCATTTGCAGACATTGGCTGGCCATTTCCTGCCGTCGGAGACGGCGCTGGATTATGGTGCCAGCCATGAAATCAGTTTGCCAGATGGCGATCGAATGACGATCTATGTAACAAACCGAAATTCAGAAATTGTGCTCAGTCAGTTTCATGGCCTGGCTGGCGATATGACGGCCGATTACATGCGAAGGGGAGCTAGGCTGGCCGAAAAGTTTGGTTGGACGCATGTGTATGTGAATCATCGCGGGGCGGGGCCGAAGAAAAATCTAGCCAAGCAACCTTATCATTCGGGCCGCGCTGAAGATGCTTCGGCGGTGTTTGAATTTCTGCGCAAAATGTTTCCCGGAAAAAAGCAGCTGGCCATTGGCTACTCGATGAGTGCGAATATTTTGTTGCTGCTGTTGTCCGGCCAGCGGGGCGAACACAAGCCGGATGGAGCTATTGCGATCAACGGCCCTATTGATCTTCTGCAGGCCTCGAGGCTTCTTCGTCGGGGATTCAACCGGGTCTATGACAAGCGGTTTGTACTTTTGCTTCGGAAAATGGTGCGAGAAAAGCAGCAAATGGGATGGCTTGACGGTACTTATCGTGTGCCTGTTGGCGCGACGATATGGGATTTCGATGAGATCTACACGTCGAAGGCTTCTGGCTTTCAATCGCGCGAAGACTACTATGAAACCTGCTCGAGCTTGTTTCATGTCAATCACATACAAACTCCGGTTTATGTGCTAACGGCGCAAGATGACCCTTTTGTCAAAGCAGATCCTTACTTGAAAGCGCAGTGGAGCCCCTCAACCCATGTCACCGTTTCGCCCTTGGGTGGACACCTGGGATACATAGACCGACGAAGGCTTGCGACAGGCAATCATCGCTGGATGGATTTGTATCTTGAAAAAGCTCTGCGAAATTTGGCATCTTTGATTTAATCAGTTTATGGAAAGACAGAATCCTGCGCTTGTCCATCGATGAAAATCGCACGCAGCATCTGGCATCGATAGGGATCGGCCGAGCTGTTGCAGAACTGCGCTTCGGATTTCAGGTACGCCTTCTCGACACGGTTTTGCTCGGAAGGAAGGATGATTCCGGATTGAAAAGCATCGGTCGAATGGGTGCTGGTGTAGCGGCCTTCGTTGGTATGACAGGTGCGACAAGAAGTTCCGCCGCCACTATCGAGAATTCGTTTGTAAGGCGCATCTGTTGCGATTTGATCCGAGACCGGAAACTGAATTTCGCCTTTGACCGTGCCTGTAGCTGAAACTTTCTGTCCCATTTCCAATAGCATTTTTCCGGGTCCTTTGGGGACCACAGACAGAGAAAGATTTCCGCTGAGAATAAAAATGCGTGGATTGTCCCGACCCACTGATGGCTGAAGACTGGAGGGACTGTCGACTGAGAAAACTTTCAGAGGACGTTTGAGAGATTTGACGAAGCAATCGAGATTGAGAGGCTTGGGCAACTGATTGATCAGATCTATGGCTTGGTCGATTGTCGCTGGGCTGCGGACAGCATCGGAGAGTCCTTCGCCGCAAGAGCCAAGCGAAGCAAGGCTGGTCTCTTGCTCTTCCGCCGAGTGACCAGCGCAGTTTGTATATAGCAGAGTAAGTCCTAGAAGCGGTACGAGGATCCACACCCACAGAATTGATCGTCTCAAGATTTCCCCCGAGACATCAGATTACCATGGATGAACTGGTGGCGACATTTTTCGAGATGAAAATCTCATTTTGAGCCAGCTTAAATTTTCAAAAAAATTTCGATTTGTGAGTTTTAAAAATAATTTGCGTGTCCTGTATTTCAAAAAAAAAGCCCAAGCGGATTTCCACTTGGGCTTTGGCAAGCTCATATCAGATTTAAATTAGTTTGTTTTTTGATCTTTTGGAATCTTGGACTCGTCGACTGTCACTTGGATTTCAACACGGCGATTCTTCATGCGGCCATCCGATGTCTTGTTGTCAGCCACTGGAGAGGCAGGACCCATTCCTTGAACTGCGATTGTGTCGTTTGGCATACCATTCGATACCAATGCCGAGCGAACTGCTTCCGCACGCTTCAGTGAAAGATCTTCGTTCACTTTTTGGCTGCCAGTATTGTCAGTGAAGCCTTGAACAGTCAGAACGTTTTCAGGATACTTTTTCATAATGTCAGCCATTTGCTTCAGGTTGCTTTGAGCGGCTGGCTTCAGATCGCTTTTGCCAGTGTCGAAAAGGATATCGCTTTTCAGTTTGGTCACGAGGCCTTGCTCGGTGCGCTTGGTTTCAGCGATTTTTTCCAGTTCCTTGGCTTGCTTGTCCATGCGATGTCCAGCAACGCCGCCGATCGTTCCACCTAGGGCGGCTCCGATCAAGGCGCCTTCATTGCGCTTGCCAGTTTGATGGCCGATGATTCCGCCGACAACAGCTCCAGCTGCAGCGCCGATTCCAGCTCCGACGGTTGCATTTTTATTTTCGGATGCGCATCCAGAAATCAATGCAGATGAAAGTAAAACACCGATGATCAAACGATTTTTCATAAGCTAAGTCCTCCGATAAAAATTGAAGAACTTAAGGATACCCAAAGCCATCTCAATTGCAAATCCAGAACAAGCCGCATATCGCAGCCGGACCTGTCGTTTTTATTAAAAACGTATCATTTTTGGTGTGTTTTTTTTATTTTGGTTTTAAAAATTTAGAAAATTAAAAAGTAAAAAAGAAATATATATATTTAATATTTGGATAAGCTATAGAGAAA
>CBIHPB010000382.1:0-3598 GCA_966211485.1 uncultured Bdellovibrio sp. | reverse complement strand
GTAGATCTCGTGTTTCCGATCGGAATAAATCTTCAGGACCTTGTGCTGGGATCCCAGCTTTCTAAACAGCTCCTGACTGGTTTCCGAGCCGACCACGGGGTCCTGCTCGGGAATCTGCAACAGGGTCGGTGTCTCAATTTTATCCATATGCTGGCGCAGGGTTTCGATTGTGGTGATCGCACCCAAGTACACACCGGCCGAAATCCGGTCGTGTCTCAGAACATCGGATTTGTATTCGGCGATGACTTCCGGATCCCGCGTGAGATTTTCGAACTTAATTTCATTTCCCAAAGTCACACCCGGAAGCAGACTTCGCAAAACCAAAGCCGCCAAATCTTTGTAAAGGGGAACATCCACCGCCACTCCCAACATCGGGGCGCTCAGCACCTGAAGCGGGAATTCCCAGTGCGAGTTATTGAGCAGCATCTTCAGCTGAGTCAGGCCACCCATCGAATGCCCCAAGAGGCACAGATCTTTCGGGTACAGACCGCGATCATCGCGCAGATGTTGAATGAAAAGCTGCAGGTCTTTGACGTAATCTTCGAAATCCTTGGCGTAACCGCGTTTGCCCTCTGAGCGGCCATGACCGCGCATATCCCAGGCGTAAACCGCGAACGACAGCTCACGCAGGCCTTCCACCAGCCGCTGATAGCATCCCGAATGTTCGGCGTGACCATGAGTAATGACCAGATGGCCGCGAACCTTTTCGGGTTCCCAAACCTGATAGAAAAGCCGGGTTTTATGCAGTCCTGTGAAGAAGGATTCCGAGCGCTGAAACATGGGTTTTAGATTCTCAAAAAGTCCCATTGACTGCAACCTTTGGAAGCGATTTAAAGGGGCCATGACTCTGCATGAAATAGTCCAAAAGCCAGATACGGAACGTAATATTCAATGGGAAAACCAATTCTTCCAGGCCTTGACCCAGGGCAATCTGAAACTGCTTTCCCCCGAGCCCCAAACCGGACCTGATAACTGGCCATACTTGCTAGCTGAAACAGCAGAAGACGCCACCGAGCCCGCATCCAATTTGATTCGCTGGTTGTCGGACAAGGGAATCGGCTTGGCCGTGAACCCACGCAAAGAATATCCAGATTATGTTTTTTCATTCGGCATGATTTGGTCTTTCAAAGAAACCGGTTTCTTCTTTAAGCCAATCAAAGAACGCGCCACAGGATCTGTGCAATTTGAAACAAGCAAACTTGTTCATGCAGGTCCTCCGACCGAGGAATTTCTGCCAGGCTACGTTCGCAAAATCTTGCGCGAATTTTTCCGCGATCAGGGAATTCTGAGACCACGCATTTTGGTGATGAGTACGGACGGGGAGAATTACGATCTGTGTTTGTCGTTGGAATCCATCGGCAATCCGCCCGAGTCCGAGCACCAGGGGATTGCCGAGGCTGTGAGCTGGTTCTTGCCGCCGCATTACTCGCTGATGTTGATCTCAGAGAAAACGCTTCCACCGTTTTCGGATCTCTAATTGGTGCCACGTTCCTCGGCCCTGTTTACGTAAGCGGCGGGTCATCTCTTAGATACATTTCACTTTTGCTCAACACGAAGTACATGCGTCCATGCAATCGGGACGTTGAGCCAAAGGCTCACCTACGGTGAGACGCCGGCCCGAACCCGCGGATCGCTGGGCGTCCTGCCCAGCGATTCAAAGTATTTGGGATTTGGATTTGTAATTGGGAGTTTTTGGGGGGATCTGCGCTTCGCTGGATCTTGCGGTTCTTGGCGTGCTCACTTTTTTGTATAGTTATAGCTATACAAAAAGATGAGTGGGTTTGGATGCACTCACTTTATTGGACGTTTATTAGCGTCACATAAAGTGAGCAGAGAAAAGGCTTCTGCTGATGCTCGGAATTTTGTTGCCTTATAAGGTAACAAAAAAGTGAGTGTTGGAGTGAGTCGGTAAGACCTTCCCGTGAAGGCCATTAAAATGGCCATGTGGCCAGCGGCCCGCGGGTTCGGGGCGCGATAGGCCCCGATTGCAGGATGCAGATACTGCATGACGAAGGTAACTCCCCAAAAAAACAAAAACTCGAGATTTCTCCCGAGTTTCCGCTTCACATATTCAAATTTCCAGATCCGTATTAACCGTATTAATCAAACTCGCCAGGCGCCGGCAGCAGATCGACCAGGCACTCGCGCCAGTACTCGGGCGCGTCCTCGGCATAGTCGATGCCGATTTCGAAACCCTGTTTACCGAGCAATTTGGTGCGGGCAATTCGGCCCGAAATTTCGATGTTCATTTGGGGGAGATGTAATAGAACCTTTTGGCCGTGGATCGACTCCAAGGTCAGATTTTTTCTCAGCACCGAAGGGATCAAGTCTTCTCTTTTTACCAGAAGTAAGAAACCCGTTGTCGAGGCTTCAACAATTTCACCGTAACGAGCGATTTTGGCTAAGTTCTCAAGCGACGATACGGATGACACCTCGAGTGGTGTGATCTCTCGTCGTGGAGCAACTCTTCGATTGGCCTGCATGGTTCACCTCTCCTATTACTCTTCGGCGGAACTAGACCAAAGTTAAGGTCGGGCGACAAAAAAAGTGATGCTGTAAGGCTGCTTTTTTACAACAATCCCGTGTATTCGCGTGTAGTTAAACTGATGCGGGTCTTTCAATGCGGCCGTCTCATACTGAGAATCCACTGTCTGCCAGTTCGTCACCTCGAGATCTGCCACAATAAGAGGCTGTTTAGGTCCCTTCAATGATTTGAAAGCCGCCTCTTTCGCTGTCCACAAGGACGCCGGGGAAGGCGCGGCTGTGAATTCTCGCTCGGTCACGCAGATTCTTCGCGCGACTTCGGGGCGGACGCGGTCGATTTCTTCGATATCAAAACCGATCTGGATCACATGATCCGAATCAAACTTGGTGAAAGCAAAGCCACCCATGCTCTGGCAGTGGGAAATGGACGAGTCCGAAAAGGGGTAGGCCGTGGCCATGCGCTTTCGAAGCTCGCCATGCAAACGCTCGCGATAGTCCGGATTTTTACTGCCCCAGTCGGAGCGAAGCACGACTTCGAAGTGGGTCAGTTGCAGACCCTGTCGGATTTTTTCGATTTCGTCGTTTGTGAGGATCAGTTCGGCCATGTCACGGCTTTGCCAGAGGTGATATCCATCATGCGCTGAAGGCCGATCTTGGCGTCCACTTTGAAGTTCTCAGGAATTTTCACTTCCGGCTTCAATGTCTGTAAAGACAGGCGGATTTTTTCCATGGAATTGAGCTTCATATAAGGACAGTCGTTGCACAGACAGCCAGGATCCGCCACAGGGGCTTGGATCAGTTGGGCATCTGGACGGCGTTTCTGCATTTGATGGAAAATTCCGGTTTCAGTCGCGACGATAAATTTCTTGGCTGGATTTTTTTCGACCTCTTCGAGCAAGCGTGAGGTCGAACCGATGACCTTTGCCCACATCAAAACACTGTCGTCACATTCTGGATGGGCGATGACCACCGCATCTGGATGTTGCTTGATCAGCTCCATCAGTTTTTGCGCTTCGAACAGCACGTGCACCTGGCAGCTTCCGTCCCACATGATAAATTTGCGGCCGGTTTCTTTTTCCAAGAAGGCACCCAGGTTTTTATCCGGTCCGAAAAG
>CBIHPB010000381.1:0-3611 GCA_966211485.1 uncultured Bdellovibrio sp. | reverse complement strand
CCCAGGCCGCAGCAGCTCATCATTCCCGGCCACTGATCTGGGACTGGCTGTGTCCGCCGGTTTTCAATTCAGCCGCTCGATGATCTCGGAATATTCTCCACCCATCGAAGACTCACCGATCTTTTTCGACAGCTATGGTATTGGCGGCCCTGGCCGACGTGGACATGCGCTCGGTGCGATGATGAAGCAAGACGTCGTCATGGAGGACGCAGCTATGCCCGAGTCTGCTGCCGCACCGATGGTAGCCGAAGAAGATATGGCCAGCGATTCGGCCAACGTCGTTGGAATGGTCAAACGAAAAGCTGAAGGTCTCGCACATGCCGAAGCCAAAAAAGCAAACATGCAAGACAAGACACTTGCCGGAGAATCTCCGGCGCAACAGCCAGAGGCTTTGCGTACAAACTTTTCCGAAACCGCGTTCTTCTATCCAAATCTGCAAAATGGGGCCAACGGCGAAATCGAAATCAAATTCAAAGTTCCCGATTCGGTGACCTCTTGGAATTTGTGGTTGCAGGGTTTGACCAAGGATCTCAAATCCGTCACGGCCAGCAAGCACAGCGAAACCGTAAAAGAGCTGATGATTCGTCCTTACCTGCCGCGATTCTTGCGAGAAGGTGACCGCGCGCAAATCCGATTTGTTCTGAACAACACTTCCGACAAAAACATGTCAGGAAAAATTCAAATTGAATTGTTGGACGCCGATGGCAAGACCGATGTTTCAAAAAAATTCGGCGTATTGGCCGAGAAACTGAAAAACGTGTCTTTCAAAATGGACGCGCAGAAAAGCTTCACTCACGAGGTCGAGCTCACCACTCCTGCTGGCCTTGGCAGCCTCATCATCAAAGCGACAGCAAAATCAGGTCCGATTTCCGATGGCGAGCAGCGAAGCCTGCCCATTCTCCCCGGCCGCTTCCATCTGGCGCAAAGCAAGTTTGTCAGTTTGAAAGACAAAGACAGCAAAACCATGGAATTCGCGGATCTGAAATCAAATTTAGATCCAAGTCTGATCAACGAAAAACTAGTCGTGCAAGTCGATGCGCAACTTTTTTATTCCGTACTGTCAGCTCTTCCGTATCTCGTCAATTATCCGTACGATTGCACCGAGCAAACTTTAAACCGGTTTCTTTCAACCGGGATTATCACCTCACTCTTTAAACAGTTCCCGTCGATTGAAAAGATGGCTCAGGATTTCTCGAACCGAAAGACCCAGTTCGAGCGCTTTGATGAAGCCGATCCAAATCGCCGCATGGCTTTAGAAGAAACTCCGTGGCTCAACGAAGCCAAAGGCGGTGCCGAGCCAAATGAAAATTTGATCAATGTCCTGAACTCACAAATTGCCAAGCAAACCCGTGAAGAGGCACTTCGCAAGCTTGAAAAATCACAGACATCCTTGGGCGGATTCCCATGGTTCGAAGGTGGACCTCCATCGCCTTACATCACGCTTTATTTGGTTCATGGATTCTCCAAGGCCTTAGAGTTCGGCGTCGATGTTCCAAAGCCGATGGTCCGAAAAGCTTGGGATTATTTGCACCGCCATTATCTCGACACTGTCGTACGCGAGTGCATGACTTTGAACGGCTGCTGGGAAATGGTGACATTCCTCAACTATGTGATTTCCAACTATCCATCTGCCGGATGGGGACAAGAAATTTTCACAGAGGCCGAGCGCCAAGAGATGCTCGGCTTCAGTTTCAAACACTGGAAAGACCATTCTCCGTATCTGAAAGGTTACCTTGCACTGACATTAAAGCGCGCCAATCGAGCCGCTGATGCCAAGCTTGTCTGGGATAGCGTGATGGATTCTGCCAAGTACAACCAAGATGAAGGCACCCACTGGGCCGTCGAAGATCGCAGCTGGCTGTGGTACAACGACACCATCGAAACGCATGCTTTTGCCTTGCGAACTTTGATGGAGCTTGGCTCGGACAACACCAAGCGCGATGGTCTGGTGCAATGGCTTTTCCTGAACAAAAAACTCAATCATTGGAAATCGACGCGCGCGACAGCCGAAGTCGTTTACTCGCTGGCTCACTTCCTGAAAAACACCAACCAACTGGGCGTGCGGGAAGCCGTGCGCATCCAAGTCGGCAGCGAAAAGGCAGTCGAGATGGAATTCTTGCCAGAGAAATACACAGGCAAAAAAAATCAGATCGTCTATGAAGGCAGTAAGGTCACGCCTCAATTGATGCCGGTCACGGTTCAAAAGTCGACTCCGGGATTTATGTTCGCTTCGGTCAACTGGCAGTTCTCGACTGAAAAATTGCCGGCTGCCGCGATTGGAGATTTCTTATCGGTCGAGCGCCAGTATTTCCTGCGCGACAAATCGAAAAAAGAGATCACTCTGCGCCCACTGGCCGAAGGACAAAAGATCCAAGTCGGCGACGAGATCGAAGTTCAAATTTCGCTGCGCTCGAAACATCCGGTCGGATATGTGCACCTTCGCGATCCGCGCGGCGCCGGATTTGAACCCGTGGACGGAACTTCCAAACACAAGTGGGATTTGGGAATTTACTGGTACGAAGAAATCCGCGATAGCGGGACCAATTTCTTCTTCGAAAATCTTCCGCAAGGTGAATACACATTTAAATACCGTTTGCGCGCCACCACGGCCGGTGAATACAAAGTCAGCCCCGCAACCGTGCAACCAATGTATGCGCCCGAATTCGCCGCTTACTCGTCCGGTGTGAAAATTCAAATTGCGAAAGACAGTAAGTAAGAATTAGAACCAGGCCTGGATTTGGACTTCGGGATGCACAGAGACTGCCTCTGTGCTTTCCCCTTCGACTGCGGTGCGATCGACATAATCAGGCTTTTGCCAGTGGTTGGGATTTCCGACCCGGCTCACCGAAGCCCCGATCTGATAAGAAAAATCTTTTCCGAAATATCCCAGGCTCGCACCACCATGAAGAAACGGATAGGTGTAGTTGATTCCCAAAATCCCCGCTTCAAACTGGGTCAGAAATTTTTCGCTGATATGAAATTGATGCAGCGTCGTGACCGAGTACTGATAAGGCGAATCATTGTAAGGCTCGCGCCTCAAAGAAAACGGACGCTTCTCGTTCCAGAAATACATGTAATTGGCGCAAAGATAGAGATTGTAAGTGGTGTCCATCACCATCTTCCAAGTCGCGGTGTAAGACATGGCCCGCATCACATAGGCTTTCCCCAGCTGAGTATTGCTATCAAAGTAAGCCAGTTGTTGGCCCAACTCATGGTCCAATCCAAATGGAGTCGAGTAACGCAGAATCGCATTGTTCATATTGTAACCGACAATCAACCAAGGACTTGTTGCCACCGTCAGCTGATCCGTCAGTCCATAGCCGACCGCATAGGTCCCAGCCGTGCCCTGACCTTTCGGCAAAGTCTCAGACGTCGACGACAGGTTGTGCCCGAATGAAAAAGAGGCCACCGCATTCAGCGAAGCCAGGCAAAGAAAAATTATGAGCCGGATCGCAGTTCCCACGCCACCACTTCCACTTCTTTGCTGAGCAAATGACGAAAGCTTCCCTTCATCACGGTTCTGTCCATAAAGTACTCGTAAGTCATGCCTTCAAACTTGTACATGAGCGTTGACTCTTTCAGAGGCCCGGTCAGTCCGACTCCTAAAGCCA
>CBIHPB010000380.1:0-3688 GCA_966211485.1 uncultured Bdellovibrio sp. | reverse complement strand
GACTCCGGATAAGAAAAACATCTACATCACGATCCGCATTGACGAGGGCGAGCAGTTTGACGTCGGCGATATCGATTTCGCCGGTGACTTGCTGTACACACGTGACGAGTTGTCGGCTGCCATCGAAATCAATAAGCGCACGATTTTCTCTTACGATGTTTTGCAGAAGGATTTGAGCGAACTGCAAGCCAAGTACGGGGATTTGGGTTACGCTTTTGCCAACGTGATTCCACGCACGCGGATCAATGAAAAAGACCGCAAGGTCGACGTGACCTTTGAATTTGATAAGGGTAACAAAGTTTACTTTGGCCAGATCAATGTGGTCGGCAACTCGAAGACACGTGACAAAGTCGTTCGCCGTGAATTGAAAGTTCGCGAAGGTGAATTGTACAATGAAACTCGTCGTCGTCAGTCTTTGGAAAACATCCAGCGTTTGGGCTTCTTCGATGAAGTGAACTTTAAGACGTCCACTCCGCCAGAAAAACCGGATCAGCTGAATATCGATATCGTCGTCAAAGAACGGAACACGGGGAGTATCCAATTGGGTGCGGGTTACGGAAGTGCGACGGGATTCCAGTTGCAAGGTCAGGTGAACCAATCCAATTTCTTGGGTAAAGGCCAAAAGCTCAGCGCGGGTCTGCAGTTGTCATCCGACTACAGTTCTTACAATTTCAACTTCACCGAGCCTTACTTCAACGATACCGAATGGTCTTTGGGTGTGGACGCTTATCAAACGCAGACGACCTTGGTCGACTATGCGGATAAGCGAACGGGCGGAGCCTTCCGTTTCGGACATCCATTGGGTGAGGATCTTTCCGGCACCATTCGTCTGAAATACGAAGACGCGGTTTTGGATGACGTCACCGAAGTCGTGAATGGCAACACCAAAGTCATCACCGATCGACAGCTTTTCGATACGGATAAATTCTCGGGTGACACGCGATCGATCACCGGTTACCTCGAGTACGACGTTCGAAATGACCGCTTCTCGCCAAGCAAAGGTTCTTATCTCTCGACTTCGATGGAGTACGCGGGTTTTGACGGTAAGATTCAATTCACCAAAGGAAATGCGACAGCTCGCTACTTCAAGAAACTTTTCTGGGAAGTCGTCTGGCGAAACAATCTCTCTTACTCGTTCATTACGGCGCCTGAAGGCCGGGATGTTCCATTTATGGAGCGCTTTAAATTGGGCGGTCCTTATTCGCTTCGTGGATACAACTTCTATCGTATCGGAACTCAAAAGCTGTCTCGCCAGTTGTACTGCGACGATGACTTCCGTAAGAAGTACGGTGGAAATCCAGCGACCCCAGGAACTTGTATGAATGATGGCGTGAATGATCAGGTCATCGAGCGCAAGGCCACTCGTACGGTGGGTGGTACGCAAATGGCTTTGTATCAGACCGAGCTTGAGTATCCGTTGATTGCTGAAGCCGGAATCAAGGGCGTGTTCTTTGTGGACGTCGGTCAGGCGGAAGAACGTTTGACCGCTGACGATATCTATAGCGACGTGGGTTTTGGTTTCCGTTGGTTCTCGCCGATTGGGCCGCTGCGATTCGAGTGGGGATTTCCGACAAGATCCGCCGAATCGTCACCGGATTCAGTCGTGTTTGACTTTTCGATTGGTGCACCTTTTTAAGAAGATTGATGAAAGTTTTAGAAGACAGGAGTCTTGATATGAAAAATGCTTTGTTAGGAATGATGATCACGCTGTTTGCAGTATCTGCAATGGCCGAGACAAAAATCGGTTTCGTGGACGTGCAAAAAGCACTGCTGGCAACCAGCGCTGGTAAAAAAGCGAAAGAAGTTCTGGATGGCGAATTCGGCAAACGCAAAAAAGATCTGGATAAGAAAAAAGCCGACATCGAGAAAATGAATCAAGACCTGGAAAAGAAAAAATCCGTTCTGTCTGAAGAAGTCATGGGCAAAAAGCAAATGGAGCTTCAGGAAGAAATGGTGAAGTTCCAAAAGACAGTGGCTGAAAACCAGCTGGAACTGCAGAAAAAAGAAAAAGAACTGATGGAGCCGATCATCGATAAAATGCGCAAGATCTTCGAAAAAGTGGCAGCTGAAAAGGGCTACACGTTGATCTTGGATAAGCAGGCTCAATTCGTGCTTTACACTGAAAAAGGTTCGGATCTGACGGACACTGTGATCGCTTCTTTTGAAAAAGAGAAATAAGCCGACATGAAAGTTCATCCCAGCACGGTCATTCAGGGAGATGTGAAAATCGAGGATGGGGTCGAAATCGGACCCTATTGCTTGATCCAGGGACAGGTCACCATTCAAAAGGGAACCTTTATCGAGGGTCATGTGACCTTGGGTTCTCGCTATGGAATTTTGGAGATCGGTCAGAACAATCACTTTGCACCCGGTGCGGTGATTGGTGGTCCTCCTCAGGATGTGACCTACAAATCTGAGCCCACACGTCTGAAAATCGGGAACAACAATATTTTCCGCGAATTTTCGACCGCAAATATCGCCACTTCCAAGGGCGATAAAGAAACGACCATCGGCGATAACAACTATTTCATGGCCTATACTCACATCGGGCACGATTGCAAAATCGGCAGCAATGTGGTGATCGCCAATGACAGCCACTTGGGCGGGCACACCATCATTGAAGACAATGTGGTGATCGGGGGACTCAGTGCCTTCAATCAGTTCACCAAAGTCGGCCGCGGGGCATTTATCGCCGGCAGCAGTATTGTGAATAAAGACATTCTTCCATTCTGCCGGGCGCAGGGAAACTATGCGATCTGCCGGGCGACGAATAAGGTCGGTTTGGCTCGTAAAGGTTTTGCGCGTGAAGAAGTTCAGAACATCCATAAAGCCATTCGAATTCTGCTTCGTGGTTCGGACACCATCGAAGAGGGCCTGTCTCGCATTCGCAGCGAATGCACGATGAGCCCGAATATGGAATATCTGATTGATTTCGTCCGCACATCGAAGCGCGGTATTGCTTTGGCCCGAGGGGCAGGAGCCGCTGAGGAAGAGTAAATCAGGAGGATTTGTGAGCGCGACTAAAAAACTGAGAGCAGCTGTTGTCGGAGTCGGATACTTAGGGAACTTCCATGCTCAGAAGTACAAAGCGCTCTCAGCCAAACCTGAATTGAACGTGGAATTGACCGGCGTCTGTGATCTGCAAGAGGCACAGGCAAAAAAAATTGCAGGCGAGCTGGGTGTTCAGCCCTTTTTTGATCCCAAAAGTTTGATTGGCCAAGTGGATGCAGTGACGATCGCGACGATCACGCCGACCCACTATGAATTGGCCAAATTTTTTCTGCAAAACGGAATTCACGTGAACGTGGAAAAACCGATTTGCCTCAAGCGTTCCGAAGCGGCCGAGCTTGTGAGCCTCGCTCAGCAAAAAAAGCTCACCTTGTGTGTCGGTCACAGCGAGCGATTTAACCCGGCGTTTCGTGAACTTCGTCAAGTTTTACAGCGTCCTCGATTTCTAGAATTCAATCGCTATGCTCCTTTCAAAGTTCGTGGATCCGATGTTTCCGTTTTGCATGATCTGATGATTCACGATTTGGATTTGATGCTCTCGATGGATCAAACGCCTTGTCGGCTGGTGACAGCTCAGGCGGGGAAAATGGTGACCAAAACCTACGACTGGAGCTCGGCAAGTTTCGAGTTTGAAAGTGGTTTGAAAGTTCAGGTCAACTGCTCGCGTTTGGCGAAAGAG
>CBIHPB010000379.1:0-3695 GCA_966211485.1 uncultured Bdellovibrio sp. | reverse complement strand
TTCGCCCTGGGCCGCGCTCGCCGCGCTTCGGAACCCCAAGAGCGAGTAGCAGCGCTTGGAGAAGCAGCGGCTCGACAAGTGGCTGTTCGTCTCGCGCGCCGTCAAATCGCGCACCCTGGCGCAAAAGCTGATCGAAGCCGCTCGCCAAAAAGTCGGCCTTGAGATCGGTGAAGCAAAAGCAAAATTGAAAGCAGATGTGCCAGCCGTCGCTCAGGAAATGACTCGACGACTGCTTGCCAAGTAGTAGGAACCAACGAATGAAATATTGGATCACAACTGGAATTCTTTTTCTGAGCACCATCGCCCAAGCGGCGGAAGAAGCTCATCATGCAGCTGGTGGCGAACACCATGAGGCAATTCCCTTCAAGCTGATCATTTACCAAACCATCAACGTCGTTGCGATGCTGATCGGTCTTGTGATCGTTCTGAAGAAGCCTTTGCAAACATACTTTAAAGAGAAAAAAGCCACCTTCTTGAGTGCTGCTCAAAAAGCAGAGGCCGCTCGCAAAACAGCTGAAGAAGAGAGAATGAAAATTCAAACTCGTCTGGAAAAGCTGGAAAGCACAGCGGATGAAAGCGTTTCTCGTGCTCGTGCCGAGGCGGCCGACATGAAAAAACAAATGCTGGCAGATGCGGAAGAAATGTCGAAGCGGATTCGCGATGAGGCTGCGGCAGCAGCAAAGCTGGAAGTTGATCGCGCCAAAGTTCAGTTGCGCGAGTCTTTGATCAAAGAAGCTCTTGAAGTTTCTCGTCAGAATCTTTCTTCAAAAGTAACAGCTGAAGATCACAAGCGTTTGCAAACTGACTTTATTCAAAACATCCAGGCGGTGCAGAAATGATCAGCGAAGTTTCACGCCGATATGCTCGTGCTCTTTATGAACTGGCAAGGACAGCGAAAAACCAAGATAAGGTTTTTGCTGAATTGCGCGTCTTGAAACAGGTTTTCGAAGGCGACCAAGCGATTCACGAATTCGTTTCTTCTCCATTGATTGCTCCAGACCAAAAAATCGCAGCCTTGAAGGCGGCGCTGTCTGGAAAGCTCAGCCCAGAATTGACCAACACATTGATTCTTTTGGCCGAGAAAAACCGTCTCGATATTTTTGCTGAAATGGTCGCCGCATTTGAAGCGATCAGCGACGAAGATCACGGCGTGACTCGCGGAACAGTTCGTTCGGCAAGTGCGCTCAGCGCAGAAGCTCGCCAGCAGATCGAAGACACAGTTACGAAAGTTACAAAAAAGAAAGTCATCTTGAACTTCACTGAAGATTCAAAGCTTCTGGGCGGCATGGTTGCTCAGGTTGGCGGATGGACTTTTGACGATTCATTAGAAACTCACCTCACTCGTATGAGTGAAGATTTGAACAGGAGATCACACTAATCATGGAAACTATTCGCGCAGACGAAATTAGCCGAGTCCTTAAAGACCAGATCAATCAGTACAACAAAAAGATTGAAGTCAGCGAAACAGGAAGCGTTCTTTCTGTTGGTGACGGTGTTGCTCGTGTTTACGGTCTAGAAAACGTCATGGCTGGTGAGCTTGTTGAGTTCCCAGGTGAAGTTTATGGAATGGCCTTGAACTTGGAAGATTCTTTCGTGGGTGTGGTTATCTTCGGTGAAGACCGTACCATCAAAGAAGGCGACACAGTTAAGCGCACGAAGAAAATCGTGCAGGTTCCAGTGGGTGAAGCTCTCTTGGGTCGCGTAGTGAACGCCCTGGGACAGCCAGTTGACGGCAAAGGCCCAATCAACTCTCCTCACAGCCGTATCGTTGAATTGAAAGCTCCAGGTATCGTTTATCGTAAATCGGTTCACGAACCTCTCCAAACAGGTATCAAAGCGATTGATTCCATGATCCCAATCGGTCGTGGTCAGCGTGAATTGATTATCGGTGACCGTCAGACTGGTAAAACAACCATCGCGATCGACACCATCATCAATCAAAAAGGCCAAGGCGTTCATTGCTTCTACGTAGCCTGCGGTCAAAAGCAGTCGACAGTTTCTTCAGTTGTTGAAAAACTTCGCCAAGCTGGTGCTTTGGAATACACAACGATCATCGTAGCGGGTGCGTCTGACCCAGCTCCAATGCAGTTCATCTCTTGCTACACTGGTACTGCGATGGCGGAATACTTCCGCGATACTGGTCGCCACGCCCTGATCATCTATGATGATTTGACAAAACAAGCCCAAGCCTACCGTCAGATGTCTCTGTTGCTTCGTCGTCCTCCAGGTCGTGAAGCTTATCCAGGCGACGTTTTCTATCTCCACTCTCGTTTGCTCGAGCGTGCGGCGAAGTTGTCTGATGATAAAGGTGCTGGTTCATTGACCGCTCTTCCAATCATCGAAACTCAAGCGGGCGATATCTCTGCTTATATCCCTACGAACGTGATCTCGATCACGGACGGTCAGATCTTCTTGGAAACAGACCTGTTCTATAAAGGTGTGCGTCCAGCGATCTCTGTCGGTAAATCCGTATCCCGCGTTGGTGGTTCCGCTCAGATTAAAGCGATGAAATCAGTTGCTGGTACGATCAAGCTTGAGCTTGCTCAGTTCCGTGCTCTGGAGGCTTTCGCGGCTTTCGCATCTGACTTGGATAAAGCATCTCAGCAACAGTTGGCGCGTGGTCGTCGTCTGGTTGAGTTGTTGAAGCAGCCTGCTTACTCTCCATACCGTGTTGAAGAGCAGATCGTATCGATCTACGCCGCAACAAACGCGTATGTTGATAGCTACCCAGAATCAGATGTTCGTCGTTATGAAAAAGAATTGCTGGAGTTCCTGAAAGCGAAGCACAGCCACATCTTGAAGAACGTGGCCGAGCAAAAAGCGATCACTCCAGATATTAAAACAGCTCTGGTTAATGCTTTGGAAGAATTCAAAGCGATCTTCCAGCCTTCAAAAGGCAAATAAGAGGGAAGAATGCCAAGCTTAAAGGATATCCGGATTCGGATTGACTCAACAAAGAACACTCAGCAAATCACGAAAGCGATGAAGCTGGTGTCCGCTGCCAAGCTGCGAAGAGCACAGCATCAGATCGTGAACATGCGACCTTATGCTTCGACTCTTTTGAAGCTGATTGCGGATATCGCCGTGACGAACCGAGTGAGCCATCCTTTGATGGAAGCACCTGTCGAGACGAAGAAAGTCTTGTTAGTGGTTCTGACTTCGGACCGCGGTCTTTGCGGAGCTTTCAACTCGAACATCAATAAATTTGCTGAAAACTATTACCGTGAAAACAAAGGTTCGCTTGAGAAGCTGGACTTCTTGTTCATCGGCCGCCGCGGAAATGATTATTTCATGCGCCGTGGGGTTAAATCTGTCGATACGATTTTGAAACTGGATAAAGACGTGTCTTATGCGTTGGCTTCGAAAGTGGCCGACCGCCTGATGCGCGATTATCTGGAAGGTCACTACGACGAAATTCGTTTGATCTACAATGAATTCAAATCGGCAATCTCTCAAAAAGTTGTTTCGGAACGCTTGCTTCCGATCGACGTGTCTCAAAACACGTTTGACGTGAAGAATGCGCTTCCAGCTTTCTCGATGGACATGATCTATGAACCAAGTCCTGAAAAAATCATCGACCAGTTGTTGGTGAAGGCTTTCAGCATTCAGGTTTATCGTTGCATGTGCGAATCAGTCGCTGCCGAGCACGGTGCTCGTATGTCGGCGATGGAAAACGCGACAAACAACGCGAAAGA
>CBIHPB010000378.1:0-3703 GCA_966211485.1 uncultured Bdellovibrio sp. | reverse complement strand
CTAGCCAAAGCGACCGTATTTTGAGAGACGAATTTGGACCATGGTCCGTACAGCGTGCGAGGCCTGCTTGTTACACTGTTGGGATGAAAGTGGATATCACTCCGTTCGAAGCGTGGGAAAGCCTCAACGCCCAAGCAGCACCGCTGCTGAAAGCGCCTGCTGACTGTGTCGTCAGATGCTATCAGGGAGTGGCTTTGGCAACCTTCGAGCTGGCGATGGCGACGGCTCAATTCTACAGCCACAAGCGCAGCGTGGCCCTGTGCCCGGGGATGACGCCGCACTTTCAATCGCTGCTGCCGTACCTGTACAAAGAAGGCTACGACGTGCAGATGGCGCCGGAGACTTTGGATGCGAAAGCGTGGGTTGAAAGTCTGAAGAAAGACACCTGCTTTGTGCTGATGGCTGAAGACCACGTGGTGACGGGCGAGTTGTTTGATTTCGCCGAGCTTGAAAAACTTTTGAACGAGAAGAAAATTTTCTGCTTTAAAGTTTCGCATCAAAATCATTTTTTCCGAAAGACGGATGCGGTTCTTCCTTACTCGGCGCGGATTTGCGGATTTGATCCGGCAACGGCTGTGGCCTTTATTGGCAATAAATTGAAAGCTCCGACTTTGATTTCGGGCGCGATGAATTGGGAGCCGGAAAACTTTCTGAATCGGCTGGAATCCGCCGTGCAAAAGGCTGTGGAGAATCGGGAAAAGATCGAAGCTTTCGAGCAGAGTCTGCCCGCGGGTTTCAAATCACTACTGGCAAAGGGCGCCAACCGCACTTGGGATCGTGCCTTGATTTACAGCGAAGAAGTGGCCGGCGAATCCCTGCAGCAGTATCTGGCGGGCGCCATAGGCCTGCAGATTGGCAAACCAGGCTTTGAAACCAAGCTTGAAACCACGCATCTTTGCCGCTGGGGCGGCACCAAGAACTACGACGAGTGGTGGAAGCCACGACCAACAGAATCAATTCTCAGAGGACTCTTGCTTTTGGCCCCCGAAATCCTGGATCATCCGGGATTGAAAGCCGCCTTGGAAAAGGCGCTGCGGGAGTGCCAGATTGTCAGCTTCGACTAAAGCCAAAGCTTTGATCCTACGATCCACCAAATACGGGGAAGCGGACCTTATTCTGCAAGCACTGACCTCGGGTGGGGAGAAGTTGTCGCTGCTGGCACGCGGGGCCTTGAAATCCAAAAAAAGATTCGGCGGGGGAGTGCTCGAACCCACCCACTTTGTCGAGGTCAGATTCAAAAAACCAATCCAAGAAGACCGCATCTCGACACTGGAAGAAGCCACGCTCTTGAATGGTTTCGAAGACCTGCGCAAAGACTACGACAAGATGGAAGTGGCGTTCTTCGTGCTGGAGACACTGAGCAAGGCTTCGCAGGAAGGCGATGCGATCTCGGATGGTCTGTTCAACTTGGGCGGCCATAGCTTGAAGGCTTTGGAAAAAGCGCAGGCGCTGAATTGTTTCCGTCTGCATTTTTGTTTGAAACTTTTGTTCCAGCAGGGTGTGCTTGAACCAGAAACCTGGATGACGCCGTATCTGGGCACGTCGATGTCTGAGCACGAAAAAATTGAGGACCACAAGGATCCTCAATCTGAATTACATCTAAGATGGGCCGAAAATAAACTGCGCGAATATCTCGCTACAGGGATGTTGTCCACGTAAATGTGGTTAAGATGACATACTTGTTATAATCTGAAGAATCCAAAGTCGAAGCATTGTTGGTATAAGTGCCAGAGAGGTTGGCCGAAACTTTTTCGGACAAAGGTTTGTTCAGACCCAATGTCAAAGCCGTGTCTGTGTCTTTGCGTCCAACGGTGTGCTTGTTGTAGTCGGCGTAATAAAATCCAAGGCGAGCGTTCCAATTCACGTCCCATTTCAAAGGAGACATGTAGGTGGCGGCAAAGTCGACACGATTGTAAGTGGAATTCACGCCTTTGGCCGTATTCTGTGACATTCCCAATTCGGCAATCCAAGCTTCGGTTTTCTTGTCATTTTGAAAGAAAGTTTGTGTTGTTGAAGCTGTGATTTTTGTTGCCGTTGCATCGTCATCGGTGCCCTTTGAGGCATCAATTTTGTAGGTGTCTGATCTCAGCTCCAGTGCGTACATAGCAAACCAAGTCGCATTCATGCTGAAGGTGTGATCATTTTTCAGAACAAATGAATCCGTAATGGATTCGCGACCGCCAGAGGCATCAGCGTTCATGAACATGGTTTCATAGCCAGGGTTGATGGTCATCTGGTAGCCCTTGTCGAAAGCTTTGCCCTTCAAGTGAAAAGGGAAATACAAGGACAGTGTCAGCGGATCTGTATCCTGGAAGCTTTTCTCAGCGGCGAAGCTTTTGTTTGTCGAGTAAAGATCGCTGGCAGATAAAATCGTCGAAAAATCTTTTTCAGCCGTATAAAGAAACCGACGTTCAATGCTGCCGCCATAAGACCAGCGATAGCCGGCTAACTCGGTCTGTTGATCCACTTGGGATCGGGCAATGGAAAGAATGTTCGAGTCATACATCAGGCCCAGGTTGGCATTGATGATATACTTTTTTTCCTGTTCTTTTTTGAACGCCAGAACATTTGCAATTTGTTCGATGTAGGTTTCGGCCTGGGCATCCATCTTTGGATCCGAGGAATTGTCCAAAGTGAATTCAAAATTGGCTTTCGCTTGATCGTACTTTTCAGCCGAATACTGCAGCAAACCGGCATAGAAGGCCGCCATGCCGCTATACTTTGGATCCTTCTGGGCTTTTGCTACTTCGTATTTTTTAACCGCGTTGTCGGTCTCCTTCAGTTCCATATGGATCGAGCCCATATAGAAAGCTTTTTCGGCGACATTCACTTCCGAGTCCTTAGACATGTTCAAGATCGCCAAAGCGCGATTGTATTCTTTGGTCTGGTAGAGACTGATTCCATACTGGAAATAGAATGAAGTTGTATAAGGATCTAGTTCGATAGCCTTGATGTAGCTTGCACTGGCATCCTTGTAATTGCCTTTGCCGTATTGTTGCATTCCAGTTGCTACGACCTGCTTGGCCTGCAGTTGTCGCTTGGCTTTCTCGGCTGGACTTAGCTGATCGAATTGCTTTTTGTAGTATTCAATCCGAGCTCGCTCGTCACTTTCCAATTTTGAGCGCAGATCGGCCTCACGAGCAGCTTGCGCCAAGGCTTCCTTCTGCGTCTTTTCTTTTTCCGCTTTTTCTTGTGCTTGGAGGGCACCTTCGCTAACTGGAGATTTTGTTTGCGTTCGCAGCTTGCGATACTCATCCAAAGCTTGAATTGCCTGTTCTTTCGAATCGAAGATGGTCAGGATGTGAAAGCCTTTTCCCTCATCACGGATGAAGTAAGGCTTCCGAATCAAGGTTCCGTCTTTAATCATAGCTTCGATCGTCGCCATAGAGTTCGGATTGGTCAGCAAGCTTTGCGGTGGGAAATACAATTCAGGAGTTAGATCTTGTTCTCCAAATGTGACGGAATAACTTCCCCAAAAGTGTCCCGAATTCACATCCGTTTCTTCCAACTGAACACGCACCATCTTTTTTGATTGCGAGTCACGCAACAAAACAGAGGGGTGATCAATTTCGTTTGGATTTTTGTTCCAAGATTTTGATTTGTATTCGAGACGAACAGGTTTCGAAGAACTGACTTTAACCTGTGCGAGGGAAAAAAGTGACGAGCAGGTGACCAAACCAAAGATGAAAAATCGAAGCACGAT
>CBIHPB010000377.1:0-3716 GCA_966211485.1 uncultured Bdellovibrio sp. | reverse complement strand
CCTACTTCCGAGCCGCAACTGTCGAAGTAATCGTTGTTTAAAATAGAGTTGTAAAGACGAAGGCCTGCCGAAAATCCGGTGGGCCTTTTCATTCTTGGGCTCTTGACAGCCCGTCCGATCAGCGGGTGGAGAGCGATCAGCGGCTAGTGACGGATCATCAGATGACGATCGACCGGTAGATGGAGAGGGATCGATGGATATTCTAAGAGCTTTCTGGCTGACCTTCAGGCGAGCCAACTGAGCTGCGCAGAAATTTTTCTTTTGATCTTTCACGGTAAGCCCATCGATTGAACTGCTCTAAAAATAGGGTTCGAGCTTGTTCGCCCAGGCGGGCTTCGATTCGGTTGGCCTTGATATAGCCTTTGAGATTTAATTCTTCGAGGCTGCTGGTGAGAACGCGAGTAAATGCCAGCCCTTGCCAAAATCTTCCAAACTTCTTTCCGCGCTTGGCACCTGTGATCTTACGAGCAATCAAGCAGGTGATGGACTTGAGGAATTTTTGAAAGCTCTCCCGATTCTGAATTTTGATTTTGAGATGGATATGGTCTCCAACATTCGCACCATCCGCGATTTTCACCCCAAATTTTTTGGATTTCTCACGAATAACGGATTGAACGATACGTTTATTTTTAGGCGTCAGAAAGCTCAGTGGCCCTTTGGCCTTGTCTGATTTGAGGATGAGATGAATCCACTGTTTTGTGGAGAGCGGGCGCTCGAGCTTGCGATGGCCTTTGGTTTTCAGTCCCCCATGCTGAGTGCGCCCGTATCGTTTTCGGATGATCGATTTGTCAAAGTATTCAAAAAGGTTCACTTGTTTCATGCAGTTGAAGGGCAATATAATCTAAGAGCTTAAAAGAGCAAGGAATATTTCAAAATAAATAAGAGAATTCGGCTATTTGCAGCAGAAGGTGAAAAGGTTGCCTGATTTAAAAGTGAAGTCTTTGAAGACCAATTTATTTGTAAATCCAAATATAAGAGCGATCGGTTTTCAATCGTGGAGGGTTGTCACTGAGGTTATTTGGGGACGATTCAGCGGAGCTATTAGAAGCTGCTAATTTGTTTCGAGGAAATCCAAGGAAGGCCTCATTAGTTGCGGTTGAGAGTGGATACTTGGAAGGCCCCATTGGTTGCAGTTGGGAATGGGTACTTGGAGGACGTCTTTGGTTGCAGTTGGGAATGGATCCTATGGAAGCCGCCATTGGTGGTGGTCGAGAGTGGATATCACAGAAAATGCATTTGGTGAATATCGAGAACAGTCTGCTTTGAAGTTGTCGGTGATTACGGTCTGGAATAAATCCCACGGAAGCTGCGAATGTCGGCGAGCTTTGTGTTGAATGCTGTCCAGTCGTCATGTTCGGCGATGGGTTTCCACATGGCTTCGATTTCGTCGATCAAGAGTGTGCACGGGGTGTGGCGCTGGAAGTAGGGATGCTCGGAAAGTGCTGGATCGGCCACTTCGAAACGCAACAAAAGTTTTTCGAAGCCTTTGAATTCCGAGTTTTGATAGAACTCGGCCGCTGGGGACTGGCGAAGGCGCTCCGAATTCACGCCACCGAAAAGATCGAAATACAATTGCTCGTAACCGATCCGCGTTTGCGCCAAAAATACAAAGAATCGGCTGATCAGCTCGTCATTGGCCAAACGGTCCGGTTTCATTTTCAAATTCAAGCGGCGGAAGAAATATTCCAACACGTCCATTGCGAAGTGCTCGCCAAAATCTTGGATCAATTCTTTCGCCGGCAAATCTGGCAAGGCCAGCTGAAGGCAACCCGCCAGCTGAGCCAAGTCCCAATTGATCGCCGTCGGTTGGCGACCGAAACTATATAGCCCCGTCGAATCAAAGTAAGCGGCCGTGAAGTTTGGATCATAGGCCGGCAAAAAGCGATAAGGGCCGTAATCGAAACTCTCGCCGGTGATATTGATGTTGTCGGAGTTCAGAACTCCGTGAACAAAACCTGAGATCATATACTGCGCAGCCAGCCGAGCCAAATTTCTCGAGACAGCTTTCAGAAACGCACTGGCCATTTGCAGGTCCGTCAGCCCTTGAGAAATTTCAGGAAAATAATTTTCAACCGAGTACTTCATCAGCTTCAGCACGTTCTCTGGCTGTTTTAAAAAAGCCTGGCGCTGAAAACTGCCGATGCGCAGGTGGCTCAGGCTCATGCGAGTCAGGACGCCAGCGCGGGTGGGCGAAGGCTCGTCGTTGCGCTCGAGGTGTTCGCCGGTCTCGAAAAAGCAAAAGGTCCGCGAGGTCTTCACGCCCAAGGTTTCTAAAAGTTCAGTGGCCAAGGCCTCGCGGTAGGCGCCCTTCAATGTCAGTCGGCCATCGCCGGCGCGCGAATAAGGGGTTTGGCCACTGCCTTTGGTGCCGAGATCGTAAATTTGACCGTCGGCGCCGCAAAACTGGGCAAATAAAAATCCGCGTCCATCGCCCAAGTCGGGGTTGTAATGTCGAAATTGATGCCCATGATATCTCAGCGCCAAGGGCTGAGGGATGTTCTCGGGCCAAGATTCAAAACGGTGAAAGCGGCGGATCCAATCGGCTTCGGTTTGAAGCTCGGCGGTGGTTTGAACAGGTGATTGCGGGGCGGTCGAGATCCCGGTCGGTGATGTAAGGGTCGAATTGGCTGTCGTGTCAGCCGCAGCCTCAAGTCCCAAAAACTGGGCCGCCTGATGATTCAGGTAGCGAGTCTGTGCCCGCGGGAACTGTGCTGCCACGACGGGATCATAGAAATCCGGTCCGAGGCTTTGAATAATGGGCTTATGGCGCAACATACAGCTTTGCAGGCTAACAGGGCTTTGGAAAAAAGGGAACGCTGGCCTTCAAAGCGAGGGTCTCAATTGACGGCGCGGGGGCGCTGGAGGATAAATCTTTGTCGATGAAAACATGGGTGCTTAAGAATTTGGATTATGTCAGCTGGGATCGGATCGGCATGGGTCTGTCCGTGCTTTGCGCCCTGCACTGTTTGCTGACTCCGCTCATCATTCTCTCGATTCCATTCCTGGCGCGTTATTATCTCGCTCACCCGATGTTTCATTTCATTCTAGCCGCAACCATCATTCCGGTTGGGCTGGTTGCGTTCGGTGCGGGGATTCGTCATCACCACAACTGGAAGGTCTTGCTGATGGGGATTCCGGGGCTGATCTTGGTTTCCGTCACGCCGTATCTGGTGCACATTCAGAATTGGCCATTGAACGAGCAAGTGCTGATGGTGATTGGCAGTGTGCTTTTAGTTTGGGCACATTTGCTGAATCGACGATCTTGCCAATCCTGCGGCATGCACTGATTTTCATTTCACTTTCATTTAAATTAGGTGTTCAATTTTCTGTATATTGATTTGCGTTCGTCTATTCGCGAATCGCGAAAAGAAATTTGCTAGAAGGAGACTTGAACATGTCTGAAATGAATTCGACCCGCCGACAGTTTATGAAAATCGCCGCTACATTTGGAAGCTTGGCGATTTTGATGCCCAGCCTGACTCGGGCCGCGGAAGAGCGCCGTAAAGCAAAGCCTGCCGATGCCGCTGCACCTGCCGCAGGTGGTGGAGAAGGTGATTTGGCATTGCCACTGGTAAAACCAGGTGAAGGCATGGCCGGAAGCGTGAACTACCAACACAATCATAAAAACATCAAAGACAAGTCTTTGAAAATCGAGCGCCAAGGTGTCGCATTCGACAAGCAACACTGCAAAGCCTGCATGCTATTTACACCAGTCG
>CBIHPB010000376.1:0-3721 GCA_966211485.1 uncultured Bdellovibrio sp. | reverse complement strand
TTGGCCATTCTTGGAAAAGAAGCTCATGCACGAACGCGTGCGCAGAACTTTATGGTCAGCCTGATGTACGTAGCCGGCATTGCTGTCACTTATTCGGCGCTGGGCGTTTTCGCTGCCAGCACCGGCGTCTTGTTTGGCTCTCTGATGGCCTCACCTTGGGTTTTGGGATTTATCTGTGTGGTGTTTGTCACGATGTCGCTTTCGATGTTTGGCGTTTTTGAAATGCAGGCGCCACAGTTTTTGCGTGACGGTCCTCTGTCCCATATGAAACTGCATGGCTACGTCGGCGCGTTTATTTCTGGATTGCTGGCCGGAGTGGTGGCAAGTCCATGCGTCGGCCCTGTTTTGGTCGGTGTTCTGACATTCGTCGCGCAGACGAAAAATCTCTGGCTTGGATTCTGGCTTTTGTTTGTCTACGCCTTGGGAATGGGTTTGATTTTCCTGGCATTGGGTCTTTCGACAAATATGACCAAGCTTCTGCCGAAATCCGGCCGCTGGATGAATCGCGTGAAAATCTTCTTCGGACTGCTGTTGATCGCGGCCGCTGTCTATTACCTTGATGTTTTGTTGGTGAGCTCGAAAGTCATCCAAGGTTCGTTTATCACTCGCGCGCTCTCCCCTTCTCACGAAGAGAAAAAGCCGGACTTTAAAGTCGACACGATCAAGTGGCAGAACTATTCGGACGAGCTTTTAGCTCAAGCTGCCAAAGACGGAAAACCGGTGCTGATTGATTTCCGCGCCGATTGGTGTGCGGCCTGCCTGGAAATGGAAGAAAAAACTTTCCCTTCACAAAGCCTGCAACTTTTGTCCGCGCAATTTGTGATGGTCCGTTTCGATGCAACCCAAGAGTCTCCAAAACTTTCCGAGCTTCGCGAGAAATATGGAATCGTGGGACTGCCGACCATTTTGTTTTTCAATCGCAGCGGCAAATGGATGAAAGATCTGACCCTGACCGCATTCGAAGATGCAGCCGGATTTGAAAAACGCATGTCTCAAGCGGTTAAATAATCAGGCACTTCGCGAAAAAAACTAAAGCCGCTTCAATCTCGCAATTTCCATCTTTGTCTCATTCAGTGCCGCCTGAGCACTCAGCAACTGCGCCTCTTTCTCGGTCATCAGCTTCTGCATCTGAGTCATGCGGACTTCGTAACTGCGAAGCACGCTATTATGCCGGTCCATCATCTCTTGAATCTTTGCATCCATCGACTTGCGCTCGCCCAATCGCGAATGCAGCGCTGAAATTTTCTGAGTGGCATCGACACTTAAAGCCTGATCATTTTGTTGCAAGCCTTGGATCGCCTGGTGGATGCGGTCGAATTTGACTTGCGAGCTTTTGACGAATTCGTTGATTTGGCTGACGATCTTGTTGAGATTTTCAGCGACCATTTGGATCTGGCTGCGAGTTTCAACAATTTTCTGCTCTAAGACATGCAGATGATTTGCCGCAGGGGCCTCGAATACACGTGATTTCGCACCGGATTCGCCGAACAGTTCGGGATTTAGTTCCTTTTGCATTTGACCCCCCTTTGAATTGCCTCTTAAGCTTTAAGTATGCTGAAAGTCCAAGCTTTAATAAAGTACTTATCGGAAAATAATCCGCAAGGAACGCCGGTTCGCTTGGCCTTTTTCAACTACCTCACCAGCCTGGCCGATCAAGAGGGTCAAGTTGACAGTGAATTGCTGGAGAACTTCTTTGCGATTTGTTTGGATTACGCTCACTGGCAACAAAATCGCAAAACCTTGGGCGATGAAATTCGCGAGCTTCTGGGCGACAACATCGACACTTCCGAAATCAAATGGCCCGAGCAGATTCAGGTCATCGAGCTAGAGAATCTGACAGACGCCACGGATGCTCTTCAGTGTTATCTGAATGCGATCTACAAAAAGGGTGAAAAGTACCGCCTGATCATGGAAGGCGAAAAAAAGATCATGGCCATCGTGTTGATGCCGGATCAATCTCTGTGCGTTCGCAGTTTTGACCGCAAGATGATCATCCGCCATGGCCAGCTTGAGCCGCTGAAAAAAGATTTGATTTTGACCTACAACTCGAACCTAGAACTGGACCCGAATCTGATCCAACGGATGGAAGTTGGGCCCTTCGTTACCGCCCAGTTTCAGGTCAGTCCGGCCGGCATCCATGGAAATCTGGTGCGGGGCTATCAGCACCAGAAATTCTTCGAGCTTCAGGGGGAAAATCTGGGGTCCTATCCCAAGCTTTTCTACGCGATTAAGCGGATCGAGCAGTACTTTCTTCAACGCCAATCGGATCCTTTTTACCAAGAAACCGTGTCGGCGCTGGAAAAAATCATCGAAAATATGCGCCTGAACGAATATGAGAGCCTTCAGGAGGCCGTGGACGTCATGGCCCGGGCTCAGAACATCCTCGAGCATGTGTTTATCGGTGACAAATTGCTGACCCTTTTGATAAGAGACCTTCAACATACATTGTCGCAAAGACAAAACAGCCGCGTCGTGAGGACGCCGCAGAAAGTTGAAGAGTCATGGAATCAATCCAAGACGGCAGCCAATTCATTGAAATTGGAACCGAAAATCAATCTGAATCCGAACCAACCATCTCAACCGCTTCCGCCAACCCGGCCGATCCAACCGAGCAAACAATCGCTCAGTCAGCGAATCGCCGAGATGAAGATGGGTCAAGCACAGACGCCGAAACAGGCGATGACTCAAAGGAAACCGGTGACGCATCAGAATTTCCAGACGATGGTGGATTTGACGGAGACGAGAGCGACGGAGATCAAGACGAGTCGCAAGCAGACGCTTCCGAGCGAGGCGGAGGAAAACGATTTAATCCTCCTAAACCCTCAAAGGTTCGACTTAACAAACTAATCGCCGATAGCGGAATTGCCAGCCGCCGAGCCGCCGATCGCCTGATCGAAGAAGGCCAAGTCACTGTGAACGGCAAAAAAGTGTACGAGTTGGGTGTGAAAGTTGATCCCAACAACGATCACATTTTCCTGCAAGGCAAACCGCTTCGTAAAAAGTTCGAGCACGTCTACATCATGTTCCACAAGCCCAAAGGCGTTCTGACGACAATGGAAGATCCTTTGGAACGTCCGACCATCAAAAAATATCTGGATGAAGTTCCAACCCGCGTTTTCCCTGTGGGACGTCTGGACTGGGATTCAGAAGGTCTTTTGCTTTTAACCAACGACGGTGATTACGCCAACCGCGTGACCCACCCGAAAGAAGAAGTCACCAAAACTTACCTGGTGAAAGTCGACGGAAAACCGACTGACGAAAAACTTCAGAAACTTTTGAAAGGCGTTTCGATCGTCGGCGGCAAAGTGGCCGCCAAATCGGTTGAAAAAGTGAAGCGCGGAAAAGATCAATACGACTGGCTGAAGATCGTCATCACCGAGGGAAAAAACCGTCAGATCCGTCAAATGTTCGAAAAAATCGGCTTTGACGTTTTGAAACTGCAACGTGTGGCCATCGGTCGCCTGCGCCTGGGAAATCTCGAGCGTGGCGAGCTGGTTTACCTGAACGATATCGCCGCCGAGCGAGTGTTCCAGCAAGACATGCCGGACATGGTAAAGGAAAAGAAAAGCTACAAAGGCCGACAGAAATCGACAAAGTCTTTTGGTGGAAAAATGCCTTCAAAAATGCCTCCGAAAAAGTCTGCCGCCAAGTCGAGTTCATTCGCTGCCGCCAGAAGATAAAACTAAATCAATTCACAAAGACGTTTCAGAGTGAGAATACT
>CBIHPB010000375.1:0-3734 GCA_966211485.1 uncultured Bdellovibrio sp. | reverse complement strand
CTTGGGTTACACAATGGTGCTGTGGCCGCAGTCGCCGCAGTGGGATTTTGCTTTAAGATATGTGTCTCTGGGGTTAGGCCTTTGGATGGCCTCTTTGTTTGGTACCGAGTTTATGCAGCTCTCTGTCGCTTCTCCAAGATTGCACAAATGGGTTCGCGGTGCTGGAGTGGCCATGCTTTTCGTCATGTGCGCGAACTATATTTCTCCGGCTTTCGAGCAAAGAGTCGGCCTTTTTCTGATTATCGGATTTTTAATCTTTCTGTTTACAGTCACAAGCTACATGGTTTGGCGCAGGCATCCGCCGGCTTATCTTTATCTTCTGGGCTTTGGCTCCTTTATGCTGGCGGGAATCACCAGCGCTTTATTGAATAACGGTTTTTTGGGATCCAATTTTTTGATGATCCGTGCGGGCGTGGTCTTGCAGTCGGGCGCAATGGTTGAGGCCATGGTCATGGCGATCGCGATCACCAAAAAAGTCTTGGACGAAAGAAAACTGCGCGAGCAAGCCGAAAACGCCCGGGCCGAATTTATCCTGGAAGCCCGCACCGCTGCCGAAGCTGCGGGGCGAGCGAAAAGTGATTTTATCCGCAACATGAGCCACGAGCTTCGCACGCCACTGAATTCGCTGGTGGGTTATTCGGATTTTCTTCTGCAATCCGATCCGGGGGAAAAAGAACGCCGCGAGATTATTTCAACTATCAAGCGCCAATCCGAACAGCTGACCACCATCGTTGGCGATATCCTGGATTTCGCAAGCCTGGAGAAGGGAACTTTCTCAACCTCGGCGTCACCGTTTAACCTGCGCGAGCTGTTTGAGGAAGTTCGCGCCTTTTTTCTTCCGACGGTGACCAAAAAGGGGATGACGATCGAAATTCAGATTCCACCGGAAGCACCCCTGACATTCACTGGCGACCGTTTTCGCATCCGCCAGATTTTGATGAACGTGGTTGGCAATGCCTGCAAATTTTCAAACCAGGGAAAAATCGAAGTGCGGGTGGCGATCGAGCCCGGCGTTCCGCGCCCAGTTTTGCTGATTCATGTGATTGATCAGGGGCCGGGGATTGCGGCCGAGTTCAGACGCTTGATCTTTGAGCCCTTTTTCCAGGTCCACGGCGAGGCCTCTCGTCAGCACGGAGGCATGGGACTAGGGCTTAGCTTTGCGCGGGATTTGGCGAAGGCTTTGGCCGGTGACTTGACATTGGTTCACAGTGAGCTGGGCGTGGGTTCCGAATTTGAAATCAGGCTTCCCGAGGCCGTCTCGATTTACACTTCATCTCGCAAAACATCTGGCCTTATGCTGCCGCCGGTGGAGCCCCCGCCGAGCGGAAGTTAAATTCGATCATATTTTTCAAGGCGTCGGCCTCGATCGGTTTGGGGATAAATCCCGAAAACTGATAGCCACGCAAAAGGTTCGAGAAAACAGCCGGCTCGGCACCTGATAAAAACAAGAAGGGAATGCTTTGTGTGCGCTCGTCGTTTCTTAAGGACGCCAGAAAATCAATTCCATCCATCTCAGGCATCATCAGGTCTGAAATCACGCCACAGACGGATTCTGGGTTTTGCAGGAGGTAGGTCAGGGCCTGGCGCGAGCTTGCAAAGCAGGTGACCTTCAGGCTGGGCGATAGTTCGTGAATCATATCAGTCAGGATTTCGCTGATCTCGAGGTTGTCTTCGACGATCACGATATGTCCCTTAATTGAATTCAGTTTCATTGAAACCTCCCATCCTTCTTCTCGGTCGGTCAACTCAGCTGATAAAGTGATGTCTTGGTTTCCAGATCTCAATATAAGAGTCTTTAGTTGTTCATTAGAATCTATTTAGGAAGCTTCAAATTTAGTTTTAAGCTGTCTAAACAATTATTTGCTGGATTATTGATTTCCAGGAACTGCCTCAAAAAAGAGGAAAATCCGGGTCATCGAGCCACCGTTAGATGGCGGTATATTCCAGCTGGTGTGGATCCACTCCATATCAAGCTCAAACGTCATGATATCGTCCGTGGTGATGCTGACCTGTAATGGCGAGCGGGCGAGGTAAGAGCCGTCATAAGTGCTGTCAATCTGGTAAGTCTGGGGCTCCAGCATCTGGCTCGCTGTATACCGGGCTCGTGTGGTCACCCGAAAACCCTGTTGGCGCGTGAGAATGGTTTCCAGCCAGTACTGCACTTGGCTCAGGCGAATGTGCTCGCCGGCCGGAACATGAATCGGGATTTGAAATCGGTAACGAGCGGGAATGGGATCTCGGGCCTTTAAGAAGACCTGTGGAATTTCCAGTTCCAAAGCACCCAGTGAATCGTCAATGCGAACGCGAGGCTCGTTTAGCGGCGTTTGCTGGGAAAGAAGCTCGATGGAGACGCGGGATGGATCAATTCGTCCTGTCAGTGGCAGAACTGGTTGCGGTGGCAGGATATCCAAGGGTGCATCCAGATAGATCGAGATGCGGTAACTGTCATCGCCAACACCTGCACTGCGAAGCATTTCGTGAAACACCATAAAACGCGAACGATTTGCCGGCTGGTTGAAAATAAACATCCAGCGGCTGCGGTTCAAGTTCAGCATTCCGGAATTGCAAACGGCATCGACCTCGGCTCCGGTGTTGTCATAAAGAGGCCCGTTTTTGACGAAAATGCGATTGGCATCCAGGGTGTCTTTGAGATCTTGCAAGTTGAGATGAAACGTACGGACCAGCTTGGTTCCCTGAGGAGTCGTGCGAAGAACATTCAATACGCTATTGCCTTCACGAATGAACATGCCTTCAACATAGTCGCCGCCGTTGCCTTCGCCGCCCAAAGGTCTTGCCACAGCGGTGGATCTGATTGCAGTCATGACGGTGCCGAGCAAACAGATAAGGGCGATGTCCAAAATTCGGTGCATGAAAGTCTCCGCTGATCTCGTTGAAAACAAGTGGCGTTCAATTTTCTCGAAATTTCGAAGGTTCATAGCGAGGAATGAAGCGTGCGTCTATTGAATTTGTCTTAGAATATTTCGAAACTGTTGGTGCGCTTTCACCACGCTTTCCGAAAAAAGATCGAACCTTCGGGTTCAGTTAAGATTTTTTCTTGATGAGCTTTAGCAAGCTTAAAAAAATCAGCTGATGGCTGCGGAAAAGCTTGCTGGCTGTCCTTTTCGGCGAAATTCAGACTCTAAAACTTCCAGATGCGACGCGTTTTCATCGCTTGTGTTGAGAACATGTAAAGCCTGATGAAAATCGGCCACCAATTTAGGAGCAGAGATTTGATTTTGCTCGCGATGCTTCAGAAGATCTTGTGCCAGAGGAACGACCGCCGACGCAAAATCAGGACACTGCTCGGGGGTGAGAAAATTCTTTTTGTATCGGCCTTTTCGCATGAAGGGCTCATATGACAGAGCGGATTTGGCTTGTAAACTTTGCCGGGGGCTGGCTGGAAAGCGTCAGTTGGATCAGGCCGCGCGCAAATTCGGTCGTTGGAACTGACAATCGTCGGCGCTGCTTTGGCATTTGGATTTGAACTGCAAATCACGGCGGTTTCATCGGGCCTGAACTTGCACAACTCCTTTGCTGAGATCTGAGGGTGAAAAGTTTGCCCTTCTGTTTCAGGTCTATGTTTTGGGGGTTCCAAATGAAAAAGCAGTTATTCATCGGTCTCGCGCTTTCAGTTGCAGGTTTGCAAGCAAATGCGTGGGGCACGATTGGCCATAAGGCCACAGCCTTGGTTGCGGAAGCCTATCTTTCGCCAGAAGCAAAAGCCGCGATCAAAG
>CBIHPB010000374.1:0-3737 GCA_966211485.1 uncultured Bdellovibrio sp. | reverse complement strand
GAAAAGACAGTTTGGATGAAATCACCAGCGAAGAG
The DNA here is from genome assembly GCA_966211485.1 of uncultured Bdellovibrio sp. Taxonomy (GTDB): domain Bacteria; phylum Bdellovibrionota; class Bdellovibrionia; order Bdellovibrionales; family Bdellovibrionaceae; genus 21-14-0-10-47-8. The sequence goes on along the minus strand of CBIHPB010000374.1, from coordinate 3,702 downwards.
TTCGATCGAACTTTTCGAACCAATGTGTATGCTTACTTTTTCTTAGCAAAAGAAGCCGTCAAACATATGAAGCCGGGCTCTGCGATTATTGCGACCAGTTCCGAGACAGCGATGCAGGCTCCGAAAGAACTTCCGGATTATTCGGCGACCAAAGGTGCGATCAATACATTTACAAAATCTTTAGCTCAAATGTTGGTGCAGCAGCGAATTCGTGTGAATGCGGTCGCGCCAGGACCGGTGTGGACGCCTCTCAATGTGTCCGATGAAGGAACGCCAAAATCCAAAGTGCGAAAATTTGGCGAGAAGCAACCAATCGGAAGACCTGCGCAACCCGAAGAAATTGCTCCGGCCTATGTGTTTTTGGCCTCGGATGCGGACTCGAGTTATTTGACGGGTGCAATCATTCCTGAAACGGGAGGCTTGCCGATCAATTAAGAAAGAGGAATGATCTTTCTTCAGAGGTCGTCATGCAGTCCCAACAAACATCTGTCTTGATTGTCGGGGCCGGTCCCACGGGATTGGCGATAGCCCTTTGGTTAAAGAAACGCGGCATCGCTTTTCGTATCATCGATCAATCGTCAAAACCGGGAACGACGTCTCGAGCGCTGGCAGTTCAGTCGCGGACTTTAGAATTCTACAAGCAACTCGGAATTTCAGATCGGCTGCTTGAGAAAAGTCTGCTGGTTCCGGATTTGATTATGTGGCGATCGGGAAAACAGGTGGCGACCGCGAAGCTGGGACAACTGGGAAAGAATCTCAGCCCTTTTCCTTACATTGTTTTCTGCTCTCAAGACGTTCATGAAGCTTTGCTGTGTGATGTGCTGAAGGAAATGGATGTCGAGGTCGAGCGCAACACGCAATTGATTTCTTTCAGCCAATCATCAGAGGGCGTGACGGCCGAAATCAAAGGTCCGAAGGGACTTGAAACAGTGAAGGCTAGCTATATCTGTGGATGCGATGGTGCGCACAGCACCGTTCGGCATGAAATTGGTGCGAAATTTCCAGGCGGCACATACTCGCAAGTCTTCTTTGTGGCTGATGTGGTGGCCACAGGCGAGATGATGCAAGGAAGTGTGCAGATCAGCGTCAGTCCCAAAGATTTCTGTATCGTGATGCCGATCAAGTCTCAGAATTCGGTGCGTTTGACGGGACTTGTGCCACCAGAAAACGAAGCAAAAGAGAATATCACTTACGAAGATGTCTCCCAATCGGTTGCCGAGAACACAGGGCTGAAAGTTTCCAAGGTGAACTGGTTTTCCAGCTATCATGTTCATCACCGGGTAGCAGAAAAATTCCGTGAAGGCCGAGCCTTTCTGTGTGGAGATGCGGGGCACATTCACAGTCCAGCAGGCGGGCAGGGGATGAACACTGGAATCGGCGATGCGATCAATCTTTCCTGGAAATTGGCGGATGTGATTCAGGGGCGATGCTCGGAAAAAATTCTGACATCTTATTCGACCGAGCGAATGGCCTTTGCCAAAGTTTTAGTGCAAACAACGGACACCGCTTTCAAGCTGATCGCCAGTCAAAGCTGGATTGGATCGATGTTTCGGGCCTATGTTCTGCCAAATCTGTTTGCGGCGTTGACCAGCACCAAAGTTTTTTTAAATTTTGCATTTCGTACGATCTCGCAAATTCGAATCAATTACCGGCAAAGTGAAATCAGTCAGGGTCAAGCCGAAGAAGTTCACGGTGGGGATCGTCTCCCTTGGGTGCGTTTTCCAACCGGAGACAATTATCATCCGCTGCAAAGCTTGGACTGGCAGATTCACGTTTACGGTATAGCGGCCTCCTATCTGAAGGAATTGACGAAGTCTTTTGGCATTCCAGTGCACGAGTTTCCATGGAACGAAGACGCGCGTGAAAAAGGATTGCTTCAAGAGGCCGCCTATCTAATCAGGCCTGATGGCTACATTGCTGTCGCAAGTCCGGCGCAGGACTTCGTTGGACTGCAGAATTATCTGCAGCATATCGGGATGAAGAACTTGCTTAAAGTCAGAGCGTAATTAAATGGCCAACTGTTTGAATTGGCCAGTCGCCTCTTCGTATTCGAAGAGCTGGCCTTGCTCGAGATCAAAATAAATTCCAACTACATTCAGTTGGCGGTTTTGAATGGCTTCCTGAACAAACGGGAAAGTTTTCAGATTTTTGATCGAAACTTTGATGGACTCCATCTCGGCCATCCGCCATTGAGCATCCTCGCCGACGACCGAAGAGTTTGCCAAAACCCGCTGACGAGCTTCTTCGGCGATACCCATCCACTGTCCGATGAAGCTGTTTGAATTTTCAGTGGCGCCTCTCATCAAGGCTAGAATTCCGCCGCACTGACGGTGACCCAGGATGATGATGTTTTCGACCCGCAGATTGACCACGGCAAATTCGATAGCCGAACTGGTTCCATGGAATCCGACAGCTGAAGGCTCGCAAGGTGGAATCAGATTGGCGACGTTGCGCACGACAAACAATTCGCCAGGTTCAGCTCCGGTTAAGATCGCCGGATCGACACGCGAATCGCTGCAACCGATCAGCAATGTCTTTGGCGCTTGGCCCTGTGAAGACAGCTTATGGTAAAACGAATTCTCGGGATCGTCGGGGAGAAAATATTTTTCTCGGAATCTGCGGAAGCCCGCCATCAGGCGAATGATTGGTTTGTTCATGGTGACCTAAAAAAGTTTATTGCCAAATAGAGCCCAGGTGTGAGGCAATTTCAAGGCTCGTCGTCCCATGGCGACCCGCACTATGCGGGTAAAGGAGAGTGTATGAGTCTCGTTGGCAATGTGATGGTCGGAATTGTTGCATTCTTGCACTTCTATTTTCTAGTGTTGGAAATGTTTCTTTGGACAAAGCCAAAAGGTCTGAAGGTATTTGGTCAAACTTTGCAGCAGGCACAAGCTTCAGCAAAATTGGCGGCGAACCAAGGATTGTACAACGGATTTTTAGCAGCGGGACTGATCTGGGGATTACTTGAACCCAATTCAGAGACAGCTCATTCGGTGAAAATTTTCTTTCTTGCTTGCGTGATTGTTGCTGGATTGTACGGAGCTTACAGCGTAAATAAAAAAATTCTGTTCGTTCAGGCTGTTCCAGCTTTGATCGCGCTGGCTTTGGTCTTGGTGTCTTAAGCATGCATCCTTGCCAAAGATGTGGCGCGTGTTGCGCATCTTTTCGAGTTTCGTTTCACTGGTCCGAAACCTTGGCAGAAAGCTTTGAGGTCCCGGCAGAATTGACCGAACCAATCACGCCGCATTTGTTGGCGATGAAAGGATCGAACACCCAAAAACCTCACTGTTCCGCTTTGGAAGGTGTGGTGGGACAGTCGGTCTCTTGTCGGATTTATGAAAAGCGTTCCAGCACCTGCCGAAATTTCCGTCCCAGCTTCGAGGATGGAACCCACAGCGCCATCTGCGATGAAGCCCGCGCCAAGCGAGGACTTTCACCGCTGTCAGAAAAAGACTGGATCAGCAATTAAGGATTGAACGTACCGTTGTTGATAAAGTTTGGAACGGTCTTGATTCCGCCGCTCATATTTAGCGTACCGCCGGCGTTGATCACCATCGTGCTGGTGCCATCGACTGTTAAGTTGGCTCCGGACATGTTCAGAATACCGCCCGATGCAATCGTCAAAGTGTGAAGGCCAGACACCCAGTTGATATTGGTCGTCGCCTGTACTGTCTTTGAGATCGTGATTTGGTTCAGGAAGTC
>CBIHPB010000373.1:0-3742 GCA_966211485.1 uncultured Bdellovibrio sp. | reverse complement strand
CAGTGGATTCCCATGAAGGCAGCAATCCCAGTGCGGATCTTTCGCTGAAGGGTTTATGGCGCGAAGGGCATTTTGATCTGGCCGCACATTTCGAGCCCGAGACTCGGCATCTGAAACTGCAAGCCGATATCAAGCACTTGCCATTAAGCCAGATCATTCCATATCTCAAAAAATACCGTCTGATGGAATCTGAATTCAACGGCAAGCGCGCCTGGATTTCGGGACAGATGAAAATTGAAGGTAACACTGAAAAACTTCAGCAGACACCAGCACGGTTTGAAAAGCTTCGCCTGGAAGGAGATCTGGGCGAGATCAGCTGCTCGGTTGCTGAGGTCACGAGCCTCAGTCCACTGGTGTTTAGGCCGATCGATCTCGAAATTCGCGGTCTGAATATTCGCGAGCTTTTGGTTTTCCTCAATCGCCCGCATCCGACACCTGCTTTAGGCGAGCTTGGAACTTTCAACGGCACGGCCCACTTTATCAATCCCGAGCAGTTGGCTTTGCGCGGGGATTACTCGGGTCTGGAATTTATTTTCTCCAACCGCGGGTCCCGCCAGACGCAGGCGCTGAGTTTGATCAGTGGCGAACTCGAGCTGAAGAAAAATCGCTGGCAGATTCAAGTTGATCGCGTGAAGCCAGTTGAAGGTATCTTCGACGGCAAATTGCAAATGTCAGCCGATAAGGATTTCAAAGATCTTCTGATTGACGCCAAAATTTCCGAGCTCGGGCTTGCGCCAAAAATCCAAAGTCTAATGTCAGGGGGCGGAAGCCTGGGGGCCTTGAGTGGGCAGTTGAAAATTCATCTCAAGGAAGCGCAGATCGTGGATTTGGGTGGGCAATTAAAGTGGGATCAGCTTTCGATTGAAGGCGTTCGTCTGACCAAGCCAAAATTAAATCTCAAGATGATAGCGCAAGAATTGAAAATGGATTTCTCGGCCAGTGAAATGGAAGTAGCTCCGAAGGAAAGTGAAAAGCTTTTCGCCGAGCTCTTTCAGACTTTGGGAACGAACAGTCTAATCCTGCAATCTCCAGTAGCGCAAATTCGCACTCGTCAGTTTAAAACTTTGAACTGGGATCGCTTCCAAGCACAAAGCAGTTACGGTGGTTTTAAATCGGTCGGTGGCTGGGACGAGAACTCGTCTCTAGGCGGTCAGTTGCAGATCACTGGTAAAAAATCGCAAAAATGGAAAATTCAAGGAACTCGTAACCATCCACAATTTGTCTCTGGTGAAAAATGATTGAAAAACTGATTCGCGCCGAAAGATGGCCCACGCAAGCTCTGGTTCTACCCAGGCTGCAAGCCCATCGGGGATATTGGGTCGAAGGTGCACAGGAAAATACTTTGGATGCCTTCCGGGCCGCCAAAGCCAAAGGTGCCTTGATGTTCGAATGCGACGTGCGCTTGTCGAAGGATCAGGTGCCTGTTGTCTTTCATGACGAAGACATCAAGCGCTTAGGGGCAGGGCGGGAAGAAAAAGTTTTGGAGCTGACCGCAAGTGAATTGCAAAAGCTGGTCAATGCACCAACGCTGAAGCAAATCCTGACCGATCAAACAGTGCCTCGATTTGTGAATATCGAGCTGAAGTCCAAAGAGCGGCTGGATGATCCTCTCGAACGCAAAGTGGCCGAGGTGATTCGTCAGACGAAAGCAGATTCTCGAGTTTTGTTTTCAAGCTTCAATCCCATGTCCTTGTACCGAATGAGTCTGCATTTGCCAGATGTGCCGCGCGCGCTGCTGGTGACTGAAGATGAAAAAGATCCGGACAATTCGGTGATTTTGCGAAAGATGTTATTGGCCCCTTTGATTCGCATTCATCTGCTGCATCTGCATCACCCAATGGTGACCGAGCAGTCGATGAAAATTTGGCGACAGCAGCAAATGCCGGTTGCGGTGTGGACCGTGAACGGCAAAGAAGAAATTCAAAAATATCAACGTTTGGGTGTGATCAGTGTGATTTCGGACTCTTTATAACTAGCAAGCCGGCCATGCCGGCGTTTCGCTGGAGGTCGCTATGAAAGATAAACTGAACGAAAAATTTGTGCGCAGTAAAACCGAGCTCGCACGTATCCGCTCCGAGAAAAAGCAAGGAATTAAAACCTCGATGGAAATCATGGGCTCTGGCCCCGTCAATCGCGACGGAGTCCCCAGTCTTCCGCCGGATCAGCGCCAAGTGAAAAACTGGCCGGTGCTGGATCTGGGAATCCATCCCGAAATCAAACTGCAAGACTGGAAACTGGAAATCAAAGGCAGTGTCGAAAAGCCGGTGATTCTGACTTGGGAAGATTTCCAAAAACTCCCCCAGGTCGAAGATCAATCCGACTTTCACTGTGTGACGGGCTGGAGTCAGCTCGGAATCAAATGGAAGGGCGTAAAATTTTCCGATCTCGCCAACCACTGCAAATTAAAACCCGAAGCCAAATACGTTTACACAACCGCAAGCGACGGCTACTCGACAAATCTTTCGCTGGAAGAAGCGATGAAGTACGACGTGATGCTGGTCTATGAAGCCGACGGAAAACCACTGCCCAAAGAACATGGCGGTCCCGTGCGCATGATCACGCCACAGCTATGGGCGTGGAAGGGTGCCAAGTGGATCACTGGTATTGAATTCCTCAATGAAAATCGCCGAGGTTTTTGGGAAGAACGCGGCTATTCGAATTCTGCCATCCCCTGGCTGAATGATCGCTACACCGCGGACGAGAGTGAGATCTGATCACTCGGTCGAAGTCACTGTGATCGTGATGCGCCCGATATTCATCTCCGCTACCAGACTGCGCGACAAAAGTTTGGCCAGTTTGGAAATTCCTTCATCAAGTTCGTGTTGGATTCAAATCCAATGCCCGAAGAAACCGGCACATTCCTTGGAGTGAATCCCAAGACCTGGAGGGTTCTATGAAATCCATGATTTTGTTTTCCACAATCGTACTTGGCGGCATGATCGCCGGTGCTCAAGAAATGTCGATGATCCGCACGTCGGGTGAAATCGAAGCCTCGTGCCGGATAAAGGCCAAAGAAATCGCAGCTGAAACCTATCGTGGATGCGTGACCGATCAAAAGAACTCTCAGATCGAGCAAATCAAAAAAGAATACGCCGCCAAACTTCAAGCTCTCAAAGCTCACTACGAGCAAGAGCTCAAAAAGATGAGCGGATCAAAAGCCAAGGTTGACGAGCCCGCGGTTGAGGCAGCTCCGATTCCAGCACCGGCCGAAAAGTCTGAAAAGACAGATTCAGTTTCAAATAAGCCAGTGGGTAAAAAGCTGAAGCAGGCTTCTGGCTCTTCCTCGGCTTCGCCGAAGAAAATCGCCAAGAAGTCGCCAGCGGCACCGGCTCCTGTTGCGAAATCGGAAGTCTCTTCCACTGAGATGACGGTGCAGTTGAAGGCCGCTCCAGGGACACCTTCTGGTGATGAGTCGACGATGGATCTTCCAGAGCCGATTCCGGTTGATGATATTCCATCAAGTGAGTCTTCGATTTAATTAAATTTCTCGCAAAGATGAGAAGTTAAGACAGAAAGCCTGGTGAGAGCCGGGCTTTTTGCTTTTCATGCGACCGTCTTTCCGTCCATGGCGCTCTTTTCCGGAAACTCGGCCATCCAGGCCTCGCCCTGCGGGCGCGCTACGCGCGTTTCCGGAAAACCAAGGGGAAGGGGGAGGGAGGAAAGAAGAAACTCTTCTCGAGAGCTCTGCCTCTTTGTCTTTCCTACATCGACATGGTGGCTACGCGTAGCGCCCCGAAGGCCA
>CBIHPB010000372.1:0-3777 GCA_966211485.1 uncultured Bdellovibrio sp. | reverse complement strand
GGTTCAAAAGTTCATTCACTGGCATTTTGGTGCGACCCAACTCAACCGTCACACGCAGTGGAATATCTAAGATCAGCGCCAGGTTTCGGTCCTTCTGCGCATCCAACTCTGGAGTTGCACTTGCTCCACCGTCTCCAGCTCCTGCAGCAGCTGCCTCATCGCCTGCTGCCGCTTCTGCGGCCAGCTTTTCTGCCAGAGAATCTAAATTATCAGCCATGGTTACGTTCCCCCTTTATCGATTTCCCGAGTCACTTGAATCGCGACTGTTCCGTGATGAATTCCGTAATATCCCTTAAATTTGTTCACACCTTCGACCTGCACGTTGAACTCGCCAGTCGAATCCTGATCCAATGGGATCACATCTCCGACTTTCATGGTCATAAGGTCTCTCAGTTTGATCTCGGTCTGTCCAAGATCGACCTTCAGATTCAAGTCCGTTTCCATCAATTGGTCTTTGATAATCGTCGTCCAAAGTTTTTTATCTGTTTGATCCGACTCGACCTGGAAGCCTGAAGACAGTTTTTGTTTGATCGGCTCGATCGTTGAATAGGGAATCACGATCGTGATCGTTCCATTGGCGTTTTCCAATTCCACGTCGAATGTCGATGCAATCACCACGTCTGTTGGAGGCACGATTCCCACGAACTGCGGATTGACCTCGGTACGAACAAACGAACAACCGATCTTTTCAACCGATGCCCAAGCTGCTTCGAGATCATCAATCGCCAGATCGACGACTTTTTTAACGATCGACAATTCAATCTGAGTAAAATCTTTTCCTTCGATCTTTGTGTACGGACGATCCGCACCTCCAAAGAAACTGTCGACCAAGGCGTAGGCCAGTTTACTTTCAATGACGAACAAAGCCGATCCACGCAAAGTGGCGAAACGCAGAACCGTCATACAAGTCGGCATTGGCAGCGTATTGATGAACTCACCGAACTTCAGAAAGTCTGTTGAGGCCAAAGTCAGAGAAGCAATTTTACGCAAAGCTGACGACAACGAGACACGGAACGAACGCATGAATTTTTCGTAGATAACTTCCAACTGCGGAAGACGACCGCGGATGATACGGTCCTGGCTGGTCAGATCGTAAGTGACGACCACCTTGTCTTCTTTTACCGCGCCTAACTTCGGAGCTCCACCGCCGCTTGAAGCGCTGACCGAACCACTGCTCGCCGGACTTGCGGATTCAGAACTGCCGACCTCGCCTTCGGAAACCGCGGCAAGGAGCGCATCCACTTCACTTTGCGATAAGACCTGATTCATCTGGGTTGGCCCTCTTAGTTGTAGATAAATTCCGTAAAGTAAACGTTCAGGATCTTTCCTTTGGTCAAAAACGCGTTCAAAGTGTCTTTGATTTCGTTTTTCACGACATCCTTGCCTTCACGGGTGGAAACTTCGTCATAAGACTTGGATGACAAGATGATAATAATGATGTCGCGGATCTGAGCTTTGCGTTTGTCGATCTCGACCTGAACCTGATCGCCTTGCAGCTCCATTTCCATGTTCACTTTGGCAATACGGCGGCCCTTGGAACCAGAAAGATTCACGATAAAGGTTTCAAGCGGCACAACCTTGCCGATAAATGCTTTTTCCTCGTGAGCTTCCGCTTCTTGTGCTTCGTGTTCGCCTTTGATCACGTGTTCGATCTTGGGCTCGGCGGCTTCTTTTTGTTTGCCTTTGAAAAGCATGAAACCAACACCGGCGACGACCAGCATGTTGATCACGGCCAGCGCGATCAGAAGAATTGGCGATTTCCCACCCGAACTTTGGGCGGGCGCCGCCGCTGCCGCGTCCTTTGCTGCATTATCTTCAGCCACTTCATCCCTCCTTGGATCTTCGATAGCTATGTCTCCACAAGGAATCAAAGCAACTGAAGTGCCAACAGGACCAAAGCGCAGACCACCGAACGATAACTATTCAGCGCAACTTGGCAGAAGGAACCAGACATTTCGTCGATTGGTCCGAGGAAAAATTTGACTCTGGACTGGGGGGTTCTCGTCAGCATTTTGACGGAAATTTTTGCCGAGCATTTGGTCGGGTTAGGACTTTCGATCTGTGCCTCATTCACATCTCGACTGTGATGGGGATGTGTCTTTCCGTCCATGGCGCTGCATGCTGGCTATTCGCGCATCCATGCGCTCAACACTTCGACCGCCAGGAGCCCGCGGAGGCGAAGCTGAACGACCCCGTCTTGCTCGGGCGGAAGGCGGTCGAACCGCGGGTTCGGGCCGGCGAAGAGGCCCGATTGCATGGACGCAGATACTGCGTGTCCAAAATCCTACTTCAAAGGCGCAGACAAAAGAATCGGCTTCAGCACATCAAGAGATCCATCATAGCTCTCAGTCGTCTTGAGATTCAGAATATTCAACACCAGCGGATAAACATGAATATTATCAAACGCTGGAATTCTCACATCCTTCTTAATCATCGATCCGCTGGCGATAAACAATCCTTGCAGCAAAGGCTCTTTCGCCACATCCCAACCGTGAGTTCCCTTGCTGGAAGTTCCCACATTGCCAGTGTCGCCAGCGCGCTTGAAACCGATGTAAACACCGGGTTCACCGACCACGATCAAATCACCACGGCGGCTGACATCGTCCAAGGCCCATTGGGCTGGCAATTCATCGCCCTTGTAGATTTCAAATTTTCCTGGCTTCGTTGCTTGGATCGCTTTCACTTCTTGGTATGCCTTTTCAATCAAAGCTTCGTCGTCCGAGTAGAAATACGTCAAAGCACCCCTTCCACTGTCGGTCATCTTCATCAATGATTCAGCACCACTGAGATCGATTGTCTCGTCCACATTGCGCATGCCGTGGTCAGACATCACCATCACTTGCACAGGCAAACCGCTGGCGTCGATGAAAGTCTTCAGGCGTCCCAATTCTTGATCGATGTTCAGAACACCTTTCTTCGTCTCTTCAGCGTCAGGTCCGTACTTGTGGCCCATGTCATCGACTTCGGAAAAGTACAATGTGATTAAGTGCGGGCGGCGCTCTTCCGGCATTTGCAGCCACTCGATCACCCAGTCCACGCGTTGAGCATTTGAGATTTTACCGTCGTAGGGTTTCAGGTAAGTCGGATCGATACCGCTAATCTTGGCTTCCGAACCCACCCAGAAACAAGTCGCCGACAAAGCTCCATTTCGTTCAGCTGTGGCCCACACAGGTTCGCCCCGGTACCAAGTGCTGTCGTTCACCGTTTTGCCATCGCCGATCGAGTATTTTTCTTTTCGGGTTTCATCGTAGAAAGTGTTTCCGACGATTCCGTGATGACCTGGCCGACGGCCTGTCACCAAAGAGATGTGATTTGGGAACGTCAAAGTTGGAAAGCTTGGGATGATGCCTTCGGCGCGCACACCCTCTTTCGCCCAAGCCAACAAGGTTGGTGGTTGATATTGCTCGAGATAGTTAAAGCGGAAACCGTCGATCGAGATCATCAACACAATCGGTGCTGTGAGAAATTTTTTGAGATTGGTTCGCACAACTGGTGCGGGTTGGGGACCCGGAGTCGGTTCTGGAGGATTTTTGCCATCACATTTTTGCTCGGCCTGAGCTGGTGTCAGCTGCGCCGGCGCCGACGAATCGTCGGATTTGTTTTGGCAGGAAACGGCCAGTGCACTGACAACGAAAAGCGAAAGAAACACAGACGTGATCTTCGAAAACATAATGGACCCCCTGAGAGGCCTTCATAGCTATCGACGAAGGTCCTGAGAGGCAAGCATGATATTGGTTTGCTGTTGGTCAAGATGTCGACCCAAGTGGACTGTTTACG
>CBIHPB010000371.1:0-3783 GCA_966211485.1 uncultured Bdellovibrio sp. | reverse complement strand
ACACTCCGTAATTAGTTGGGCCTGTTCCGCCAGTCGATTTACCGTAAACTGCGACCCCACCATTCATGGCATCGAAGAATCCGGCGTATCGGCCATCCGTTGTTGCGATCAGAGCAGTACCGCCACCATAGTTCTTGGCATAGATTGCGCTCTTACCTGAAGCATTGGTTGCATCGCTGAATGAGTAGATACCATAACCGGTTTCCGAGTAAGCGTTGATCGCTTTTCCAGTTTCAGCGTAAGCATCGATCGCCATACCCGAATATGTCGTTGCCGACACAGCAGTCTGGTTGTTGCTGGCGTTCCATGTGCCAGCTGTGATCGACGGAGCCGAGTCACCTGATTTCCAAGGGACATAGAAACGGCTGGTTGTCGGTGCGATACCAATGGCCACGTTTCCACCTTGAGATATTGTCATGGCAGTTGTGTTATTGACCTCAAGTTTCAGTGGTTGAGCATCATTCGTTCCGACGGTCAGAGGTGCACCTAAAGTGTTGCCGTTATTAAGAACATCACCAGCACCGCCAGCCGCTAACAAATCCGTGTAAGCACCGCCGTTTTGCGAGACTTTGAATTTATTCGTTGAGTAGTCATAGTAAATGCGACCCGTACCACCGGCGGAAACGCCAGGTGCCGAAGACATTCCTTGCGCTGTAATTGCACCCGAAACATCCAGGGCTGTCGACGGAGTTGATATTCCGACTCCGACCAGACCTGCGGCTGTGATTTTGAAAATTGGATTGCCCGTGACATCTTGAGCCTGGAAAAGGTCACCGACTTGTGCGGTGTTCAACTGTGTGACCAAGGTCGGCGAACTATTGGTACCGGCCGTGTTAGTGGTCTGAAACAAACCCGAGATGCGATTGCTTCTTGCTTTCAAGGCGATCGCGTTTGTCATTGTGCCATAGGCTTCTGTCAGAATACCCATGCCATTGTTTGTATTGATGGATTTAAGGCCGATGTCACCGCTTGTCAGTGCGTACATCGCTGTTCCATTCCCCCAGTTTTCACCATAGATGACTGCTTTGCCGGATCCACTACCGCCATAGGCGTATACGCCATAGCCATCGCCATCGGCATCGGCTCGCACGGCGGTGCCAGTCAGAGTATCGGCATAAATCGCTTTGCCGGTTCTTGAGTAGGTATCGATGCCATTACCTGAATAGGAAGTCGCACTGACCGCTGTCTGGTTGTTGCTGGTATTATAAGTTCCGAAGGAAGCTGTCGGAAAAGTATCACCGGATTTCCATGGAACATCCAGACGAGCGCCCGGAGTCGTGGTGCCGATTCCGACGTTTCCACTTTGTGAGATGCTCATCGCCGTCGTGTTGTTCACTTTGAAGGCCAAAGCTTTGTTGTCATTTGTTCCGATGGAGATATCAGCGCCGGTTGTGTTACCACCATTGATGATCGCGCCGAACAGGGAAGCTACATTCGAGCAAGCCGCATTTCCAGAGGCATCAAAACTGATAACCTGATTCAACGAACAAGTGAAAGCTTGCAGGGCCGAACCCGTACCATTGGAAGCGATAATTCTGTTCGCCGCAAAACTGGTGGCATTGGTTCCGCCTTGGCCAACAGAAATTGTCCCAGCCAAAGTGGGAGTGAGCCAAGACAAAGTTCCTGATCCATTGGTCGACAGAAACTGGCCATTGGATCCCGCCGTTGTCGGAAGTGTGTAAGTCACGTCGGTCGACATGCCGACGGCAGCCTGAAACTGAGCATAATTATTAGTGGAATTGTAGACACGAAGATTCGTCGCCTGGACAGTCAGACCGCTGACAGTGCCAGTTGAAATCAAGTTTCCAGACGTATTGATTCCAGTCGAGCCCGAGATTGTTCCCGAAGTGATCGCAGAACCTGAAACTTTTCCTGGTGTTGTGATGTTATTCAATGCCAGGGAAGCTGATCCGTTGCTGACGGTTCCAGCAGTTGCTCCGTTGACTGAAAAGTCCGAGCTCACGGTCAGTGAAGAAATTCCGCCAGACGAAGTTCCCAGTGCAAGAGCGCCGGTATTGCTTTGGTATTTAATCTGATTGGTTGTGGTGTCGTACCAGATATCACCGGTTGCCACTCCGCTTGGATCCGAAGCGTAGCTTGGCAATGTCGCACCCGAAGAATCCTGGCGCATAAAGTTTCCAGCTAAAATCGTCTGCAGATTTGTATAGGCCGGTGTCGTGAACACAGCTTCCAAATTGGCCTGAGTCAGTGCCAGCGAAGTGCCAGTTGCGACCTGCAGGATATTGGCGCGCTCGAGACCTTGTACGCTTTGTGCGATCAAGGCCTGCGGAACAGAGTCAATCACGATATCCGGAGTCAGGGTGTCGGCTACATTGGTCGCTGACGGGGTCACAATCAGACGGAAATAACGAATCGCACCTGCTGCAGGAGTATAAGAACTTCCCACGCAAGTTTGTCCTGTCACGTTGGTCGCTGTGATCGCCGAGATATTTTGAAAGATCTGAGCCATTGTGCGGGCTGGATCGTTGGTCGTTCGCTTGGTCGAGCCAGTCGCGGATCCCACATTGATGTGAAAATATCCGTCGGTGGCGACAGTGTTCACCGTTTGCTGTTCTTCATAAAGAACGCATTTTCCACCTGGATCGATAATTTGAACCGTGATTTTTGCGGCTGTATCCAGCAGCGGAGTGGTCGTCCCAGTCTCGAATAACTGGCCATCAAGTGTGAAAGTCTGTGCAGATTCGTTCAACGCAAAAGCTTGTGTGCTGACAAATAAAATAATCAGCGCGCAAAATCGAATCGCTTGTTTGATGAAAACGTCATAAACGTGCCACATAGTTAATATCTTTTCGGTTTTCTTTAAATATTAGGTTAACGTCTAGCTCGACATTTCTGTCTCAGCCTGAGAAAAATTAGGAATTTTTAAACGTCGAACTTCGGTCACTTAACAAGTTCAACTTGTGTCTCAATCGGATTCGACTCCATCAACTTCCCCAAAAATCTCAATCTCGAACTGAAACAGTCTTGCAAGTCTTTGAATGCTCCATGGTCTTTTTGGATCGATCATTCAGCACAATTCGGAAATTGCGAAACACTATCTCAATCCCAACAATCAAGCTTCATGGATTGGGTTGGGTTAGTTCCTATCTCCGTGTCGCCTTCGCTTGGCGAGCGAGCTCTCTTTGCAAAAGACTGTTGAAGAGCTCATGTGTCTGAACATGGACTGGTTCTCTTTAGGGGAAAAATAGATGCACCCAAAGAAGGCTGTCGCCTGGCAAGTCTTGATCAAACATTGATCTACTCAAATCTCGATTTCCTTTTTACGATTCGGACATGGAAGTGCGCGAGAAACATTCCGTTTGGCTTCGTTGGGTTCATTGGCTGAACGCTCCACTGCTTTTTCTGATGGTTTGGAGCGGCCTTCTGATTTACTGGGCGAATGATATCTATCCATTCTTTTTTCCCGAATGGTTTTATAACTACTTTCACATCGATCATCGTTTGGCCGAAGGCATGTCGATTCACTTTGCGATCGCTTGGTTTCTGGTCCTTAATGGACTGATTTATCTCACTTACTTGTTGGTCTCAAAGCATTGGCAAGAGCTGCTTCCTACAAAAAACGATTTTAAAAATCTGATCCCAACGATTCTGCACGACCTGGGCTTAAGGAAGACCGCACCGGCAAAGGAGAAATTCAACGCCGCACAAAAGCTCGCTTACTCCAGCGTGATTGCCGTTGCGATTCTCGAGGTCCTCAGTGGCTTTGCAGTCTACAAGCCGGTGCAACTGAGCGGGCTCAGTTCATTGCTTGGTGGCTATGAG
>CBIHPB010000370.1:0-3784 GCA_966211485.1 uncultured Bdellovibrio sp. | reverse complement strand
CGGTGCAATAATAAGAGCCGGCCGATGCCTGCAAAGCGACGAATGAAAATAAAATCGCAGTGATGGTTTTCATAATTCCCCCGAAAAATAGTTAATGTGACACCAGCTGGGGCGAGTTGCATTTCAAGTGCCAATGAACGGCTACCATCGCCGCGCGGCGCGCAACCAAAGCCATCCGACAGTGAATTTTGAACCCACAAGCGATCCTTCTGGGCATTGTTTTTAATCCATCATTGCTTCGGTATTCATCGCCCGTTTAAAACTGACTTATGACCACAGAACCAAAGACCGTCAAAAAAGTCCTGATCTACGCCCTTCGCAACAGAGCAGAACCAGAGGTTCTAGTTTTCGATCACGTGAAATATCCCGAGGTCAGCCCGCAAATTCCAGCCGGAACCGTCGAGCCCGAAGAAGATCTATTAGTGGCTGCCAAACGGGAATTTTTCGAAGAAACCGGCGTTCGCATCAATCAAGATCTAAAGTTTGTCGGCAATTACCAATTCTTTAAGGAAATCACCAATCAACTTCACGATCGCCACATTTTCGTTTTCAACGGCGACAAGCTTGGAGACAGCTGGATTCATCAGGTCACCGGCCATGGTGAAGACACTGATTTGGAATTTAAATATTACTGGCTCCCCATCTCAATTGCGAAAGACAAGCTTCAAGCCAATCTTGGAGACGGGTTTAAAATTTTCGACTACTCCAGCGCCGTCTTCAAAATCTCCGATACCCTCTGAATCGCCTCGCCTCGAGCCTTCTCGTTCGTCCCAATTGTCGCCGAGTGATCCGGGCGCACCACATAGGCCAAATTCTTCTTCACTCTCACTCGCATATTGGGCGCATCGAAATCATGGTAGGACTCGGGATAGAGAATGATCTTGGTGCTTCCACCAACTCGGTCCACCAAGGATTTGCATTTTTCTGGTGAGGTCCAATTATCCAGTTCGCCCATCAAAATCTCGAGCGGAATTCGGTTGGACCATCTTTTATTTTTCTCAGCCCCATCGCAGCCAGGATAAAAGGCGATCGCCGTTTTAAAATCTGTTGGAAACTCGCTCAAAGATAACGGCGGATCCTGACGAATGGCCGACAACAAGGTGCTGCCACCATGGGACCAACCCATGATCGCGATCTTGTCTTTTTGAACATCACTTTGCTGCTGCAGCCACCGAAGTGCGCCGTAGGCATCACGAGGCCGAATTTCAGTGGCCATGGTCCGCATGTCTTTGCGCGTGCAGATCTCGTCAATATTCCGGGGCGTAAAGCTGTCCGCATCCAATTCTTATAAATTCAAGAAAATGACAGGGAATAACTGAATCTCACGATTGAGCAGGCTTGCTTTCGATTCGCTTTCTCAAAGCGATTTTTACCGAGGACCACTCGTTCTGAATCACACTGTAATAAGCATCATCCCGCAGTTTGCCGTCCGGGAGAATCATCGCATTCCTCAAAATTCCCTCGAACCGCCCACCGATCTTCTCGATCCCCGCTCGAGATCGGGCATTCAGCGCATTTGCCGTCAACTGCACACGAACAAAACCAAGGTTTTCAAACGCGTGCTGAAGCAGCAAAAGCTTCGCTTCCGAATTGGCGGCCGAGCCATGAAATCTTGGCTTTAACCACGAACCGCCAATTTCTAGCTTCCGATTTTTTTCGTCGATCCCTGAAAACTCAGTGCAGCCGATCGCTTCGCCCGTACTTTGCAAAACGATCGCATATGGCAGAAAGGTCCCGCTCTTTAGCATCTCAAGATTTTCTTCCACGAATTCGCGCGCCGTCGGGTAAGACTTTGGATAGTAGTCAAAAAGGCTGGGATCGAAATCCGCCTCAAGATCCTTCAGGTGATCCGCGGTCAGAGGCTCGAGCCTGATAAATTTGCCTTCAAGTGTCTGATTTTGCATCTCGATTTCATAGCACCCGAGGAAACCTGGGTCGAGGCCTTTTGCAGCCGTCCGCAGCCCACTGGCCTCACTCTTGCCCAATAAAAATCCCATGAGACAGAAGCCGAATATCTTCACCTCCATCGCGACCACGTTGCTTGTCATGAGCTTTACAAACCAGGCCCTGTCTAACGATTTGACACTTGCTGGGCGTCAGGTACAGGCACCCACCAAAATGGTGGCCCCCGAGCTTGCGAAACGCTCTTTGAAAGAGACCCTGCTGGACGGCCTGAATTCCAACAAAGCGCAGGCTCGCCCCAGCACAAACCCAAGCCAAAACCTTCAAAATCTGAAGACCGGCACCAAGTCTTTGTTTGAAGACGACAAGACGGACCGCAGCCCGAATCCCAAACAGATACTGGAGGGAAATTCAAACGGCGGTGGCGGCGGAGCTTACCTACTTCCGAATGGCAAGTATGCCACCATGCCCGAGTTCGGAATTTTGATTCAAGACCAAGTCAGCCCGACGACGACTGCGGGGAAGGTCTACGCCCGTCCACCGAATTACTGCGAAGTCTCGAAGGAAGTTCGCGATGAAATCGAAAAAATCGATCTCAAAATTCGCCGGGTGATTCCCGCTTTTCATATTCAAGCCGATGTGATCCCCGAAGCGCGAAAGCTGATTTGCAAATACGACGTCGATCCTGAAGTTTACGAGCGGATCAAGCAGGAATACCGCCAGGTTCTTGAAGCTGCCGGCTATCAGTTGGACGAGAAGAAATTTGTTCTGCCCGCGATTTCAGAAAACGGCGTGACCTATCTGCTTCCCGATTACAAAAAACTGAATGATGATACCCAGCGAGCCAAGTACATCATTCACGAAGCCGAGATGCGAAAGCCCACCGTGCTGAACCGAGTGCAGTTGCTGACCCGAGCGCTGAAGATCGACACATTGATCCAGCAGATCGCCTTTCCGAATAAAGGGGAAACACTGAAAATCCTAGACGTTCTGAAAAGACTGGCGAAGCTGAAACTGATCAACGAACAGAACATCTTTCATCACATCATGCTGATGCTGGCGGGAGAGATGAACCAGGGATTACCACTTTCCTCATTGATCGAAAATTATGCTGGAGCGGACCTCTGGCATCCAGTTGCTCTCAGTCCAAGCATGATCCAAGAACTGCAAATCCAACACGGCTTGAAGAACAAATATGCTGAAATGTTGGAAGGCGCGGTTATTGAGTTCGCCCAAAAATCCAACAGTCGTGACCAGACACTGGTGAGCAAGTACTGTCGCTCGAACAATGGCCCTGCAGTTGAAATGCTGGTTCCGGAGCCAGGCAATCGTGCCTTCCCTGCTGAAAAGATGATTTTAATGTTCTGCATGGGTGGTGGTGACCCGAATATCTATGTGTCACAGATTCGCCTGAAACAGGCCGGGCCGTTCCTAGAATCCGTCGCCTATCCACAATAGAACTTTGGTTAAACCGAGAAAAAATCCAAATTAAACTGCGCCTCTTCTTCAGCCTGTCAGGCGTGCGCATTTGGCCTCAATTCGCCATAATTCAAAAGACTTATATTTCATTAATTTCAGCTATTTATCGTCAAACGATTAGCAAATACTCTTCTTAAACAGAGATAAATTAATAATTATGTAATGCGGCGCATCTATTGGGCCTGTAGAGTGGCCTCAAGCGTAACCAAACAAACGTCCCCATAACAAACAAAGGAGAACCCTTATGAAGAACATTTTGATCACAACCCTTAGCATTTTGATGACCGCAACTGTCGCATCCGCCAGCTGCAAGGGCGGCCAGCCCGTCGCCAGATGCTACCAGCTCAGCGCGCCGATTGCTGGAAAGATTTTTTCGGCCAGCGTGACAATGGCCAATCAATAT
>CBIHPB010000369.1:0-3824 GCA_966211485.1 uncultured Bdellovibrio sp. | reverse complement strand
ATCAGCTCGGCCAGTTCGGCTTCGATTTTCTCGCGCTCTAAACCAGTCAACCGCTGTAGGCGCATTTCCAGAATCGCGACCGCTTGGCGTTCGCTAAATGTAAATTTCGCCATCAGGGCTTCGCGAGCCGCATTCGCTTCTTTCGAAGCTTTAATCGTCTGAATCACGGCATCGATATTATCGAGGGCCTTTTTCAGGCCTTCCAAGATGTGCGCGCGCTCTTGGGCTTTCTTCAATTCAAAGATGCATCGCTTGGTGACCACATCACGGCGATGCTCGACGAATGCCTGCAGCATTCCTTTGAGGTCGAAGGTCACTGGCTGGTTCTTCGCATCCAGCGCCAGCATGATGATACCAAAGCTAACCTGCAGCTGAGTCATCTTGAACAGGCGATTCATGATCACGCTGCCGTTTTCACCCTTCTTCAGGATAATCACGATCCGCATACCTTCGCGCGAAGATTCGTCACGGATGTCCGTGATGCCTTCCAGTTGCTTGTCACGAACAAGGTCCGCGATGCTTTCGATCAGCTTCGCTTTGTTCACCTGGTATGGAATTTCGGTGACGATGATTTCTTCGTGGTCTTTCACCTGAACGATCTCGGTGACCGCCTTCAGTGAGATAATCCCTTTTCCTTTTTTATAAGCTTGCAATATTCCTTCGCGACCAGCGATTTGACCCGCGGTCGGAAAATCTGGGCCCGGGATTTTTTCAATCAATTCATCAATCGAGCAGTCCGGATTGTGAATCAGGTGGATCGTTCCATCCAAAACCTCACCCAAGTTGTGCGGCGGAATATTTGTCGCCATACCAACCGCAATACCGGCCGAACCATTCACGAGAAGGTTTGGAAATTTCGCAGGCAAAACAAGAGGAACTTCCAAAGAGTCATCGTAGTTCGGACCAAATGGAATGGTCTCTTTGTCGATGTCCTCTAGAAGTTCTTCTGCAAGCTTCGTCATGCGAACTTCGGTGTAACGTTGGGCCGCCGGGCTATCGCCGTCGATCGATCCAAAGTTTCCTTGTCCATCCTCAAGCGGGTAGCGCAAAGAAAAATCCTGCGCCAGACGAACCATCGTTTCATAAACAGCCGAATCACCGTGCGGATGGTATTTACCGATCACATCACCGACGATACGAGCTGATTTTTTATAAGGCTTATCGTGATTGTTGCCCATTTCATGCTGGGCAAAAAGAATGCGGCGGTGAACGGGCTTCAGTCCGTCACGCACGTCGGGTAGCGCGCGGCCGACGATCACGCTCATCGAATATTGCAGATAAGCGTCGCGCATTTCCTTGTTGATATCGACAACTGAAATACCTTTTTGTTCTTGATTATTATCCATTGAGATTTCCTAACCTTAAACGTCCAGGCCTTTGGCCATCAATGCGTTGTCGTGGATGAATTTTCGTCGAGGCTCCACGTGTTCGCCCATCAAGACCGAGAAGGTCTCATCAGCTGCCACCGCATCGTCGATACTGACTTTCAAAAGCATTCGGTTGTCCGGATTCAAAGTGGTTTCCCACAATTGCTCTGGATTCATCTCGCCCAAGCCCTTGTATCGCTGGATGTAGTATCCCTTTTTCGTACTTTCGATGACGTACTCATAGAAACTTGTGTAATCCTCGAAAGACTGTTCGGTTTTATCGATTTGAACAGACACCGGAAGTTTCGAAACACCTTGAATCTGAGACCACAATGACGTGAGCTCGTTCCATTCCGGAGTTTTCAAAGTATCCAAAGAAATCTGTGTCGTCATTTTATCGGCATAGCGAACGGTATTGATCGTCGCAATCGGCTTATCGCCATCCATGCGGACGGTGTATTTAACTTCGGTTACGCCGCGGTCTGGGTTGTTTTTTGCCCAAGCCACAAGATCATCCATCGTGCCCTTCATTTTCGCTTCATTGAAAAGCGCATCTTCGTGGTCGGCAACTTTCGCCACCAAGAAATACAAAACATCTGGGTCGTATTTCGCCGAAGAGGTCTTCAGCAGATTGTTGAACTTTTGAATGTTCAAAATCATTTTCTTCAGATCGTTTTCGCCCAACTGTTTTTTCGCTGAAGGAATTTTCACGCCATTCAGACCCAAGCCCAACAAGAACTCGGTCAGCGCGGAATCATCCTTCAGATAAACTTCCTGGTTTCCTTTTTTTGCCCGGTACAATGGTGGCTGCGCGATGTAGATGTATCCGCGCTCCAAGGCTTCCGGCATTTGGCGATAGAAGAATGTCAAAAGCAGAGTTCGGATGTGAGATCCGTCGACGTCCGCATCGGTCATGATAATAATTTTATGATAACGGATCTTATCGACGCTGACATGATCCTTGCCGATACCAGTTCCCAGCGCCGAGATCATCATCTTGATCTCTTCGTTCGAAAGCATTTTATCAAAACGCGCTTTCTCAACGTTCAAGATTTTACCTTTCAAAGGCAAAATCGCCTGAGTCTTACGATTGCGGGCCATCTTTGCAGATCCGCCCGCCGAGTCTCCCTCGACCAGATACAATTCGCAAAGTGCCGGATCTCGTTCTTGGCAGTCCGCCATCTTACCTGGCAGAGATCCACCATCCAGCGCCGTCTTACGACGAGTGAGCTCTCGAGCTTTTCGAGCGGCATCACGCGCACGTGCGGCTTCAACTGATTTTCCAATTACATTTTTCGCAACAGACGGATTGCGATCAAAGAAGTCGGCAAGCTTATCGTTTACCAGGGACTCAACAATCCCTTTCACTTCAGTGTTACCAAGCTTTGTTTTAGTCTGACCCTCAAACTGAGGTTCGCGAACTTTCACAGAGACGACAGCGGCCAAACCCTCACGAATATCTTCACCTTCGAGAGATATTTTCAAATCTTTCAAAAGATTTTTATCCTGAGCGTAAGCATTCGTCGTACGAGTCAGCGCCCCACGGAAACCGATCAAGTGAGTTCCGCCTTCGTGAGTATTGATATTATTGCAATACGAGAAAACAGATTCCGAATAAGAATCGTTCCACTGAAGAGCCACTTCAGTTTCGACATTGTCCTTTTCACCCTTGAAATAGATGACGTCGTTATGGAGCGCTTTTTTACTTTGGTTCATGTAATTCACGAACTCAGCCAAACCATTTGAAAATTGAAATTCGTTTTTCTTTCCGGTGCGCTCGTCGGTGATGCCGATGTAAAGACCTGCATTCAAGAAAGCCAATTCACGCAAACGGTTTGAGAGATAATTGAAATCAAAGCTGATCGTCTCGTCTTTGAAAATTTCGCGATCTGGTTTGAAGTTAACTTTTGTGCCGGTCTTCGAAGAATCGCCAATTCGCTTGGTCGGAGCTTCAGGTGCTCCCTTGTGATAAATCTGCTCATACACGCCACCTTGACGGTGAACCTCAACGCGCACTCGAGATGAAAGGGCGTTCACGACTGAGGCGCCAACCCCATGAAGACCGCCGGAAACTTTGTAGCTTCCGCCGTCGAATTTTCCACCGGCATGCAAGACGGTATAAACGACTTCGAGAGTTGATTTTCCAGTTTTATGAGTGTCGACAGGAATTCCACGGCCATCATCTTCAACAGTGATGGATTCATCCGCATTGATCGTAATCTTGATGTGTTTACAGAAACCCGCCAAAGCCTCGTCAACGGCGTTATCCACAATTTCATACACAAGGTGATGGAATCCACGGAAGCCGGTATCACCGATATACATCCCGGGCCGTTTTCGAACGGCCTCTAAGCCCTCGAGAACTTGGATAGAATCTGCGCCGTATTCCTGCTGTTGCACAGGTGCAGATGTTTGATTCGATTCACTCATGTCGCCTCACTCTCCAGCATCGCCATC
>CBIHPB010000368.1:0-3831 GCA_966211485.1 uncultured Bdellovibrio sp. | reverse complement strand
GTAAGCGAAAGGATTTCTATGCTTCGGGACATTCTTTTTCCTGTTGTGGTCTTGCTTATATCAGGTCCGGTCTTCGGTGCGGACGAAACTTGCGCCCAAAAAGTCGAACAGGCATTGGCGTTGTCGATGCAACCTCCACAGCTTGGCGCCAGCGAGGCGCACCGACTGGCCAGTGAAGTGCAAAGCCAAGCGCAAAATATTATCGCAGCCGATATCGCAGCCGACCCAAATCTCAAATGGATCGAATCTGAAAGTCTGTATGTCTCTCGTTATTCCATCAGTCCAAAAGATCAAATCGATCTTCTGTTTGTCGAAGAGGGTTTGATCTCGGCTTATCGCTTGAAGAAAAATGACGTCGTTTCGTACCAGTGCATCTCTTTACGCCAGATCAACAGTGCTTCGAAAAATTCAGCAAAAGGCTCAAAGCATGCAAAACAGAAGAAATAACCTCAGGCGGTTTGTTTTCTTCGCAATGGCAATGGCTTTGATCGTCTGCCCGCAGGCGCAAGTCCTGGCGCGGGACAAATCCACAAAAAGTTTGAAGGAAAAAGGTCTTTTAAAAATTCCCGAAAAATCATGCCAGCAAATCGAAGATCGCCTTGGCCAGCTTCTTTATGTCAATGTCGATGGTTACGGCGCTCCGAAAGGGAGCGCGATCACGCCGGCTTATATCGACATGGTCAAAGATCTGCAGATTGGTGGAGTCCTTCCTCACTCAGGCAGCCCCGATCTTGCAACCCAGAAAAAATCATTTTCAGAGCTGCAGAAAGTATCGGATCTCCCGTTGATGATCGGAGTCGATAATTTGATCGTTGGCTCTGAAGATGACAGATGGGGAGCCACTTTCGGGATGGGTTACGGTCCCGGATTTCTCAGTCGGTCTGGATACGAAAACGATGCCTGTGTCAGTGCCAGATCCTACTTGGACGCCTTCCTGCATCGGGCAGTTGGATTGAATCACTCTTTGGGTCCCACAATCGAGCAAAATTCCAGCCATGGTTTTCTTGCCAACTCGGCCGACAAGGTTGCGCCGAAAGTGGAGTTGACGGCCAAGGCGTTCGACGATTTCGGTGTGGCGACAACGATGAAGCATTATCCCTACACGCCTTCGGATTACAATCTGCATGCGAAAACCGAAGACTCTCGAATTCCAGAATCACAAGTGAATTCGATGTTGGATATTTTCCGCAGAACTTCTGGCAAAACCGACTTTGCAATGTCGACTCATCTCTATAATTCCAACGTGGATCCAGAGGATATGGCGACCTTTTCTAAAAAATGGGTTCAGATGCTTCGAAAAGATGTTGGGTTTGACGGCATTCTCATGACCGATGCTCTGTTTATGTTTAAAAAGTATGATGCAACAGTGATGCAGATGTCGTCAAAATGGCCACAGGATCAGATTCCGATGGATAACGTTTATACGATCTTTGCGGCCCGGGCTATTTTGTCTGGCCACGATATGGTCTTTCTGGAAGGCCGAGCCGATCAGACCTACGCCATTTTCAATAATCTGATGAGGATTGCCTGTGATGATAAGCCGGTCAGTCGCGAACTCCGAGAGCGAATTCTTGAGTCCCACGGCCGAATCACCAAGTGGAAAAAAAAGAACGCCCAACCCTTAAAGCAGTCTTCGCAGTACCCAGAGGAATTGGTCAAAAGAGCGACCGAGTTATACAGAGGCCGACGCTGTCCAAGGCCCGAAGAGTTCGCCGAGTTCAAACAGGCAGTTGCCGAGTACAAAGTAACATCAATTGAAAGAAGCGCCCAAGCAAGTCGGATGTCAAAAACCACGAACAAACCAGCCGGTGGTGCCGATAGTTTATCAGGTGCTGGCGATTAACGAGACTGCCGAAGTGATGCGGCTGAAGCCACCGACTGCGACCGCATCGCACGGATCACACTCTCCGCGACTTCGATTCCATCACAAGCAGCCGACGTAATCCCACCGGCATAACCCGCACCCTCGCCGCAAGGATAGAGACCTTTGTGTGAAAGGCTCTGCAATGTCTCCGAATCGCGTGTCACGCGCAGCGGACAGCTCGTGCGAGATTCCACTCCGTAAAGCTGAGCTTTCTCAGAGATAAAACCCTTCATCTGCTTGTCGAAAATCTCAAGACCTTCTTTGATCCGTGCGGACATAAACTTCGGCAAGATCTGATCCAGTCGTACACCCAAAGCTCCCGAAGGTGACGAGCCCGCCAATGCCGAACCCGATCGGCCCGCGAAGAAATCTGAAACCGTCTGCGCTGGTAATTCTTTGGTGCCGCCAGCTTTCAAAACACTCTGGAAAGCTGCGACTTCCAGCTCGCGGCGAAGTTTCATTCCGCCCAAAAGATCCTTGCCGAAATTCTTCTCGTGATTCACCGACACGACGATCGCGGCGTTGGCGAACGGCGAGTTTCGTTTGTAGTTGCTCATCCCGTTGCAGACGATGCTGTCAGCTTCAGTGCCGCTCGAGAGAACATAGCCGCCTGGGCACATGCAGAAACTGTAAACACCAATGTCGGTTTTCTTATCATGATGAGCCAGCTTGTAATTTGCGGCCCCCAGTTTAGGGTGCTCGGAAAATTCGCGGAATTGAATTTCATTGATCATGGATTGCGGATGCTCGATCCGAAGTCCCATCGCAAAAGATTTTCCCTCTAAAAACACGCCGAGGTCATGCAGGTGCATCAGCATATCTTCGGCTGAATGTCCGGTGGCCAAAACCACATAGGGCGAGTGGAATTTCTCTCCACGTTCAGTTTCAAGGCCCACGATCTGCTGGCCTTCGACCAATATTTTTTCAACCTTGGTGTTAAAGTGAATCTCGCAGCCATTTTGCAGCAAGAACTCGCGCATTTTGGGAATGACCCGGCGGATTCGGTCCGAGCCTACGTGCGGGTTCGACAGCCACTGAATTTCCTCGGGCGCACCGAATTTCACCAGTCGATGCATGACATAGGGAATTTCAGGACTCTTAATTCGCGTGATCAGTTTGCCGTCGGAATACAGTCCGGCTCCGCCTTCGCCGTAGCAGACGTTGTTGCGTGGATCCAGCTCCCCATAGCGCCAGTAGCGGTTGATGCCCTTGATGCGCTCGCCGGATTCGGAACCCCGCTCAAAAAGATGGCAGGGAATTCCGCGTTCGACCAAGCGAAGGGCCGCAAACAAGCCCGCAGGGCCTGTGCCGACAATCAGTGGCTTTTCGGACGCCTTCCAGGTCACTTTTTCGATTGGAAACTGAGGCAGCTCTAGCTTTTGGCCCGGGTCCGAAACCTCCACCGTGTACACAAAGTGTGGCGAATGTCTGCGTCTGGCATCCACGCTTTGGCGAAGAATGCGGTACTCGCCATAGGAAGGTGCTAAGAGGGCCAGCTTTTCTTCGAGATCCTGATCAATCGGGATCTCAAGGTTTTGCAGAATTTTGGACATGGGAAGGGGACTGTAGCTGTTTTGGATTTAAGATGCAACGCTTCCGAGACTGTGAAGTTCCTGTCTCGATGCCACCAAAGCCTGATAAGATTTTGCGATGTGGATTTTGTACTTTCTGCCAAAAAAGTTGTTGAGTTACTGGGTCGGAAAGTTGGTGCATTTGAAGCTGCCAAAGGGTTTGGCTCAAAAGAGCATCCAGTATTTCGCCGCCCACTACAAAATCAAGGTCGATGAGGCCGAAAAACCGCTGGATCAGTATGAATCCATCGGCGATTTCTTCGTGCGAAGACTGAAACCAGGGCTTCGCCCCATTCCCGAAAGTCCGCTCTTGCACCCGGCCGACAGTAAAATCGCCCAGATCGGCGAGATCAAAGACGGCGAATGCATTCAAGCCAAGGGTAAAACCTACTCGGT
>CBIHPB010000367.1:0-3837 GCA_966211485.1 uncultured Bdellovibrio sp. | reverse complement strand
AGCCAACTCTCTGTTCCAGGGCAATCTCAAATTGAGACTGCCGAAAACCCGCCCCCCGAGCGACTGAAAAAAGATTTGTCGAAAAATCGAAGATTTCAAAGGCTGCCCGCAACTTCGACACTTTCGGAGGTCTTCTTAGGATGAGCTACCGCCAAGTCGAAAATTGGATCTTTCGATCACACAGGTCTAGTGTTGAGGAAGGGCTAATACGGAGGCTTTATGAAAAACACTGTGCTCTTGATCGCGCTTCTGATCTTCGCGCTGGCCGGAATGGGATTGTCCGGTTGTACAAGTGGATACGGCACCTCAGAGAATGCAACAGTGAATAGCGCAAACTCTCTCCCTGGCGGCAGCAACAACTTCCGCTTCAGTTTGACGGATGCCCCGCATCCCAGTCTTTCACATGTGATCGCCAACGTGGATCACGTCGAAATTCTGCTGCAAAAAGGCGGAGTTTCCGGCCGAGCCATTATTGGCCAAGGCCTGGGACCGATTGATTTGCTGAAGCTACGCGATGGCATGCATCTGCCGATCAAAGATCTGAAACTGCAAAGTGCTGTGGTGGTGAAACAGTTCCGCCTGGTGCTCAAAGAAGAGGGCAACTGGATTGAAAGATTGGCAGACGGTTCGATCTGCAATCTGAAAATTCCAAGCCAAAGCAAAACCGGCCTGAAAGTCATCATCCCTGGCGGTGGTGTCGAAGTCGAGCCCGGCAATGTTTACTCGCTGATCGTGGATTTCGACGTGGATCATTCCATCGTCGACAACAAAAATGTCTGTTTGTTGAAACCAGTTCTGAAGATCAAGAGTCTGACTCAGGTTCCATCTGAACCAGATCCTACGAACCCAAATCCGAACCCGAATCCTACGGATCCAAATGATCCTGGTACCGACCCAAGCAACCCGTCAACTCCGACAAATCCAGACACGGATCCGTCGACAACGACAACAACGACGACCACCACAACAACAACCGTTCCTGTTGTCGAGCAAACACCGACCACGACAACAACAACGACCACGGTTCCAACAGTGGACCCAGGTTCCGATAATGACGTCCCAGTCTTGGATCCAACCAATCCTGACTTCTTCGTCCTAGACTAATTTGAATAAACCCCTGTGAGACAGACTCGGCCGCGGAATTATTTCGCGGCCGGGTTTTTTTGCGTCTGGAAGGCCTGACGGATTTGATCTTCAGTCGCTGGATCGATCCACCACTCGTTGATTTCAGCCATGGCGGCTCGATAATGTTTTAAATAAGCCATGCTGATATAATTGTAGCCATAGTCCGTTCGCCGACGACTTCCCCAAGAGTTGCGAACGACCAGATATTGAATACGTCCTTCCGAATTCCGCATCACATCGACCAGCGAAATCGCATGTGGACCGCCTTTTCGCCGACGGAAAACAGCTCGCGCTGCCAGGGGCTCGCCTTTTTCTGGCAACATCATAAACCCATCATGACCATTCATTGTTCTCGAATACTCGGTCACATGGAAATAGCTCAGAACCGGTTCGACACCTTTCTCAAGCTGATCAACGATACGTTTTTCAGTTTCAGTCTTTAAGTAAACCTGTCCGCCCGGTCCGTCTTCAAATTCGAGATCATAGGTGAGGTTTTTAATCTTTGGATTATCGATTCGAACACCTTCGGGAACTCCGGATTCTTCTAATAGTCTTTCAGCCTCGGCTGAAATTTTCTCGACCGCTTGCTTGAGCTCATAGCTTTGGTCGATCAGGGCTTCGTCGTCCGATTTAAATCCTGTCGCCGGAAATTTTCGTGAATGCAAAAGGTTATAAACAGCCTCGCCGACTTTATTGTAAATGTTTTGGATAATCTGATTTTCCCTATAGATTTCAATTTGAGTTCGCGGACTGATCAGGTGAATGGAAGTGTTCTTTAAAGTATAGGCCAGCTCCCCTTCACTACCGCCAGAGACAAAATCCGCCAATCCATCAACCGATCTCAGGTCCGGGGCATCAAACACATTTGGTCGTGCCTCGCTGAGACTCTTCAAGCGGGTGATCAAATTGTGAACAAATAAATGCGGACGCGAAACTTCCACAGCTTGGCCCAAGAGTTTCGAAATTTTGGATCCGATTGCACTGGTGTTGCTTTCGAAATAACAAGTTCCACGGCACTGAGAAACCGGGGTCTTGTCCAAATTCTTGCGGATATCTCCTAAGACTGGAACCTGGTGGATCGCGCGAGACTGAGCTTGAAAACAGGCCCAAATCGCAAAGGCCGGCTGAAAGGAATAGGAGCTCAGAAGAAAAAGGCAGACCCAAAGAACCGGCGTCCATAGGCAAGCCTTATTTATTGGGCCCTTGTCCAAAACTTTGACATCAACGTCCGCATCTAAACTAATCAGGCTCAACACAACGAGGACTTTTCGCATCTTTTTCTACTGAGCAAACCAAGTGCCAGCCGGAATATATTACCCGTCCAAATTCTGCCAGTGGCCGAAATGGCTCGTTTCCAATTACTCTGCCAGAGAACAACAAGATAAAAGGGAGATTCCAATGAAGGCATCTTTAATCGGTCTCGCAATTCTGTCCGCCACCAATTTCGCAAAAGCCGAATCGGCTTGGGATTATGATTCCTGCATGGAAAATCTGATTCGTCAGTTTTCTTGCTCGATCGATGGCAAGGATGTCGAAGTGGATTTGGAATCAACCCACCAGAAAATGAGCTACAAAGTTCCTGAAGTCGGCAGCGAAAAAGTCCTGGGCGTCTTCGTCCATGACGTCAACGGCGGCGAGCTGTATATTAAATGCGACGACTCGGGAAAACTGGAAGATGTTCAGTTTTCCATCGCCGGCGCTTCTAAAAAAGTCAGCTGCAAGTAATTACCCCAGATACCGGAAAACTTCCTGACCTGTCTTGGACAGCGCCAGCCGGCGGCCTTTATCCACGATCATTTCCAGATTCATCAGCTCGCGGTACAGCGGAAGATCGATCGGCACAATCTCGCGACCAGTGGAATTTCCAAGGCGTTGAATGTAGGTGCGCTGGCGTTCGGTCAATTGGCCCGTCATCGGAGGTTGGGCCTCCAGAGCGGCTTTCCAGTCGCCACCAATAATTAAGGTTGCGGTTTTTGGCAGCTTTTTTGGATTGAGCACATAAGCCCAAGCCTGAACCGGTCCGTCTTCGGTCTGAACAGTGACCTCACGACGGAAATAAAGGCTTTTGGATTCTTCCAGTTTATGGAACCCGTGGAACTCGTCCAACAGGTTCACCAGGAACTCGGTGGCGCGCAGCTCAAGCAGCTGGCCAGAAATCTGATCGTGGCCCTCTTCCATCAGAACGGGATATCCAACTTTCAGACGATACACGGAAGCCTTTGTGGTGGCCGGTTTCGAGCTGTTGATGAATTCCTGAATCTTATTGAAGTGAACCAGGCCCTCGGAAAGCGAGCCATACACGAAAAATTTCATCTCAGTCATTGATCCCCCCATCAACTTCATTGATAAAACTTAGCCAACCGTTCAAGACGGCCGTCTTTGCGAAGGCAGCTAGGTATCAAAGCTGTGTCCCTTCCGCAACAATCATTTTGGTTTTTTTAGAGCTTTTGCACCGGATTTCATGGCAAGTGACGCTTTGTGAAAAACAAAATTCGCGGAATGTCACTCACATGATTTTTTGACTGGACAATCGCAATAGGCTTTAATCTTTCAAACCAGCACTTGGGCCTTCACCCAAGTTTTCTTTTAGGACCCGGATGAAAAAGATTGAGGCTATCATCAAGCCTTTCAAACTCGACGATGTTGTCGATGCACTGTCAGAAGTTGGCGTTGAAGGGGTCTCTGTCACTGAAATTCGCGGGTTCGGACGAC